>NZ_CAMYWM010000074.1 GCF_947302755.1 uncultured Anaerovibrio sp. | reverse complement strand
GCCGAATTTTTCTGCTGTCTTTTTTAATACCTCAACGGCTGAGTCGGTTATTTCCTTGCCAATCCCATCCCCTGGAATAACAACAATTTTTTTAGCCATATTACTTCTTCTCCTTAATGTAATTAATAAGGCCCCCGGCCTTGGCTATTTCCTGAACAAAGCCAGGCAATGGCTGGGCATGGTAGGTTTCCCCCGTGGTGAGATTTTCAATAACCCCCGTGGCGGTATCCACCCTTAACTTATCCCCATGACTGATTTTTTTCACATCATCACCGATTTCCAGCAAAGGGAGGCCGATATTTATACCATTTCTATAGAAAATACGGGCAAAATCGGCAGCAATAACCACCGGTACCCCGGCTGCCTTTATGGCCACCGGAGCATGCTCTCGGGAGGAGCCGCAACCAAAATTCTTTCCTTCCACCATTATATCACCTTCAGCCACGTTGGAGGCAAAGGGAGCCTCCTGATGCTCGTCGCTGTCCTCCATACAGTGAGCCGCCAAATCCTTGGGGTCAAAGGAGTTCAAATATCTGGCGGGAATAATCACATCAGTATCAATATTATCCCCATAACGCCATACCTTACCTTCATGTGCCATATTATTCAACCTCCTCTGGAACTGCAATTCGTCCAAGAATAGCACTGGCAGCAGCTACATAAGGACCGGCCAGATACACCTCAGAATCCACATGGCCCATACGGCCCCGGAAATTACGGTTGGTTGTAGAAACAGCCTTTTCCCCGGCAGTCATGATACCCATGTGGGCACCAAGGCACGGACCACAGGTCGGGGTGCTGACGGCACAGCCCGCTTCCACAAATATATCCACAAAGCCGGCATGAATGGCATCCATGTAAATCTGCTGGGAGCCAGGAATAATAATACAGCGTACATCCGGATGGACCTTATGCCCCTTAAATATTTCCGCAGCCTGCTGCAAATCCTCAAAGCGGCCATTGGTACAGGACCCGATTACCACCTGGTCAATTTTTATTTCCCCAATCTCAGATACAGGATGGGTATTCTCAGGCAAATGCGGGAAGGCCACCACTGGGGTCAGCTCAGACAGATTAATTTGAATCACCGTTTCGTACTGGGCATCGGCATCGGCCTCCACCGGGGTAAAGTCATAATCCACTCTCCCCTTTACATATTCCTCGGCAATCTTATCATATGGGAAGATACCATTTTTGCCCCCGGCCTCGATGGCCATATTGGCAATGGTCAGGCGGTCCGTCATGGTCAGCTCTGCCACACCCTCCCCGGCAAATTCCAGAGACTTATACAGGGCTCCATCCACCCCTATCATGCCGATAAGGGTCAATATAACATCCTTGCCGGTAATATACTTGGGCTTTTTGCCCGTCAGCTCCACCTTAATGGTTTTTGGCACCTTGAACCAGGCTTCACCGGTGGCCATGGCCACACCTAAATCAGTAGAGCCTACTCCGGTAGAAAAGGCGTTTACTGCTCCATAGGTACAGGTGTGGGAATCCGCACCAATAATACACATGCCTGGGGCCACAATACCCTTTTCCGGCAATATAACGTGCTCTATTCCAACCCTGCCTACCTCAAAATAATTCTTAATCTTGTTTTCCTTGGCAAAATCCCGTACTGTCTTTGCCAGGCCGGCTGCTTTTATATCCTTGTTTGGCGTAAAGTGGTCCGGCACCAAGGCAATTTTTGTATTATCAAATACCGGGCGGCCAATTTTGGCAAACTCCTTAATGGCTGGCGGTGCCGTAACATCATTGGCCAGTACCATATCCAGCTTGCAGGTAATCAGCTGACCTGGTACCACAGATTCCAGTCCCGCATGCCGGGCCAAAATCTTTTCGGTCATATTCATACCCATAACGTATACCCTCCTAAATCCTTTTTAAAAAACGGCTTACACCAGAAAATGGCGTAAGCCGTTCTACACATAGACTATTCTATATTAATCCGAAAAAACCTTTTTTTGATTAATCCTTGGAAAGGTCAGCCCCATCCTTCAGCCAGGACATCATGCCACGGAGCTTGGCACCTACCTCCTCAATCTGATGCTCAGCATTGAGGCGGCGCATAGCATAGAAGTTAGCCCAGCCGCCGGCCCGGTTGTCGGTGAGGAACTTGTTGGCGAAGGTACCATCCTGAATTTCCTTCAATACCTGCTCCATGGCCTTACGGCTTGGCTCACCTACAACTCTTGGACCGGATACATAATCACCGTATTCAGCTGTGTTGGAGATGGACTTGCGCATCTTGGCCATACCGCCCTCATACATCAGGTCAACGATAAGCTTCATTTCATGGAAGCACTCAAAATATGCAATCTCAGGCTGATAACCGGCAGCCACCAAGGTCTCAAAGCCATTCTTAATCAGGGAGCATACGCCACCGCAGAGTACAGCCTGCTCACCGAAGAGGTCGGTCTCAGTTTCCTCGCGGAAGGTGGTCTGAATACAGCCGGAACGGGTGCCGCCGATACCACGGGCATAAGCCAGGGCCAGCTCAAAGGCATGACCGGTAGCATCCTGCTCTACTGCAAATACATCAGGAACACCGCCACCCTCAGTGAAGGTACGACGAACCAGATGACCAGGTCCCTTAGGAGCCACCATGAATACATCCACATCCTTAGGTGGAATAATCTGCTGGAAATGAATATTAAAGCCATGAGCAAAGGCCAGAGCTGCACCGGACTTCAGGTTAGGGGCAATCTCATTCTTGTATACATCTGCCTGCTTTTCGTCCGGAATAAGGATCATGACAATATCTGCTGCCGCGGTAGCCTCACCAACTGGCAGGACCTTCAGACCCTTGCTTTCAGCAACTGCCTTGGAATGGGAACCCTCATAAAGGCCAACCACTACATTCAGGCCGCTTTCCTTCAGGTTAAGGGCATGGGCATGACCCTGGGAACCATAACCAATAATGGCAACCGTCTTGTCCTTAATTACTTCCCAATTTACATCCTGATCATAAAAGATTTTTGCCATAATACTCTCTCTCCTCACAATATTCTAATATGGTATGTTCCCCACGCTCCAGTCCGGTAAAGCCGGTCTGAATGACTTCCAAAACCTTGTAGGAGGACAGGACCCGGTTAAAGGCCTTCACCTTGTCCTCACTGCCCGTAATTTCAAAAATCAAGGTAGTGGGTTGAACATCGATGACCCGGGCTCCGAAAAGCTCGGCCATTTTTAACACATCCAATCGGTTGGTATCGTCTGCCTGAACCTTGATAAGGGTCATAATCCGGTATACCGAAGACCCCTCATTAAGTCGTTTTACCACTTCCACATCCGGCAGCTTTCCCAACTGCTTCATCACCTGGTCAATGATGCCTTCGTCACCACTGACCACCACTGTAATTCGGGAGAACTCACTTCTTTCCGTCTCCCCTACAGTCAGGCTTTCTATGTTAAACTCCCGCCTGGAAAACATACTGGCAACCCGTACCAGTACACCGGGCTGGTTTTTAACCAATACAGATAAAACATGTTTCATAAAAATCCTCCATCAAAAAAGCCCCCATTGCCATGCCGGCAACAGGGGCGAAGTATCGCGGTACCACCCTGCATTGTACTCAAATTCAATAACGCTGAAGCACGTCAACGCCTCCCTGCACCACTGCGCAGCTCGACGCCGAAGCTCATGGGTGATGTCCAAGCATCGTTTAATATCGGCTTTCAGCAACCCGACTCTCTGTAAAAAAACTGCCGCTCTTCGTCCCAATCATCGCCTGTAACAATATGGCATGTTGTATCTGCTTACTGAAGCTACAAACCTGTAAACATGTGTATATTATTACGCGATTATTTCTATTTGTCAACACATTTGGTTATTTTTTTGTAATTTTATTGTAAATTTAGAAAAAATGTATATCTTGGCTGCACATAAGTTTATACATGCCTTGGGAAATGACTACAATTACTTCTTGAATACAATGGCCTCTCCGGGCAATCAAAAAGGAGCCGATAAACTGGCCCCAATAATACAATGGCCCCTCCGGTCAATCAAAAAAGTAGCCAGCCAGCTGACTCCAACATATCACCACTTATTATATGGCCGCCTTGATAAATTTGAATTATAGTACCGGCTGTCACCGGACACCTCCTGGGCGATCCATTCCGGAAGCTCTAGGGCCTCATCTTCCGATTTTAGCTCTACCTCAGCCACCACAAGGCCCTCATTATCGCCAAAGAAAACATCAATTTCCCACAAATGTCCTAAATGCTTTTCCAAATGGCGGCACTTTTCAATAAGGGGCTTATGGCACAGCTTATCAAGAAGCTGATTGGCATCAGCCAGGGGAATTTCGTATTCCAGCTCCAGACGGGCAATACCATGGGTGCCCCCCTTAACGGTCAGATAGGCCCTGTCCCCCTTGGTCCGCACCCTGACGGTTCGTTCCTTGTCCGTGGACAGATAGCCCTGACGAATTTCTATTCCCTTATCCAGGGGCTGCCATTTATCCATATCAATAAGGAATTTGCGCTCGATTTCAATACCCATTACTGTTCTCCGATTATACTGGCTATCTGCTCTCCGATGCTGCAGAGCTGCTGGCCTTCGATAATATGGCCTTACTGCTCTCCGATTATACGCACCTCAGGATAGAGCTTAACGCCCTTTTCCTTATACACCCTGTCCTGCACCTCTTTGATGAGGTCAAGTACATCCTGGGCGGTGGCATGGCCGGAATTCACCACAAAGCCGGCGTGCTTGGTGGAAATCTGGGCACCACCTACCTGCAGGCCCTTTAGGCCGATGCTGTCAATAAGGGTACCGGCATAATATCCCTCAGGCCGCTTGAAGGTGCTTCCTGCGCTGGGCATTTCCAAGGGCTGCTTGCTTTCCCGTCGCGCCGTATAATCCTCCATCTTGGCCCGTATCGCTTCCTTGTCCCCTGGCTGCAGCTCCAGGGTTATTTCTGCAATGGCCTGACCATTGGCCTGGAACACGCTGTGGCGATAACCAAAATTAAATTCATCGGGACCATAGGTCAAAATCTTTCCGGTAGCCGTTACCGTCTTGACCTCCTTGACCACATTCTTCATTTCCCCATCATAGGCACCGGCATTCATAAATACCGCTCCCCCAAGGGAACCGGGAATACCGCAGGCAAATTCCATACCCGTAAGGCCGTTATCTGCGGCAAACTGGGAGACATGCTTAAGGTATGCACCGGCACCGGCAACGATTATGTTGCCCTCACATCGCTTATAGGACATTGGGGCATGGAATTTTATTACCGCACCTCTTATACCCTTGTCCAGCACCAGCACATTTGACCCATTTCCCAGAATGGTGAAGGGGATATCGCACTGATTCATCAGCTTGACAGTGGCCTGGAGCTGCTCCATGCTGCCGGGGAAAATAAGATAATCCGCCGGACCGCCAATATTGAAGGTGGTATGCTTGCACATGGGCTCATTTATAAAAAACTGTTCCTCAGGTAAAATCTGTTTTATTCCATTTACAAAGTCCTGATTTATTTCCATTATATCATTTCTCCATTAGTAAATTGATATTCTGTTCGCTTATCTTGAAAATATATATGATTAACCTATACTCGTTTAACTTCTATATTATACTCGTTTCCTTGACATTTGAAAAGAGCAGTTTGAGGCAGGAATTATTTGATGTAGAAAAAATTCAGTAACTGCGGTATAATTTATCTTATAAGTTAAAATTTAAATATAGGTGTGTGAATAATGCGGAAAATTATTATTGGTTTTGTTTCATTTCTTATTCTGGTATTCAGCTTCACAGCACTGTGTATATTCCTGACTGAAAAAACTGATTTATTTAATTTAAAAAAATATAAAATTGAAGCTACTTTTACGGAAGAAAATGGCAATATGGTTATGGGGTGGACTCAATATCCCTATCCCTGCTTTTATAAGGTGGATGTGTACTCCAAAACTACCGGAAAAGGGCCTGAGGGCAAGGAATACCATCACCTGAAGGAGGACTATACCTTTGAAAATACCTACAATGTGCCTACCACATCTATCCCCACCTATTATCAGGTAACGGCCTATGGTATCTTTGGTAAGCTGTCCTCAGATGAAATTTTCGTGCCAAATCCTAATTATAGAAATCCCCTTCGCCCAATCCCCATATACAAATACACTGCAGAGCATCCGGCCAGTGCCATCCCGTATCTGGTATGGCACAGTATTCCTGATGGTGTGTTATATGAGCTGGAGCTGCTTTCTGGCCCACCGGACGAAGAGAATTCTGTTACCCTGTCCAAGGCCAACCATATAACCTCCACCCAGATGGTATTTACCAACGGTATCCAGTTTGATTTGCGGCCTTACTTAAAATATCCAAAGCTTTACTGGCGGGTTCGGGCCCTTAATTTACGAAAGGAACCGATTGGGGTTTTCTCCACTGCTGAACCAATTGTGGTGGATGCCTCTTTGCCGACCCCCAACAAGCCATTGTTAAATAACTTTGACAGAATGCCAAATTTCCGTCAGCCAGTTTATCCAGCCTACCATTGGATACCCATGTACGGTGCCGACCGTTATGAGGTGGAGCTTATGGCAGAGCCTCCGGCTGAGGAAAATAATACAAAGCCGACTCCTAATCGGGCCTGGGCCCAAACTGTGGTAGGCTCCTTCAGCTGCTATGATGAATATCCCCGGATGTATTCCGGTAAATATTATTGGCGGGTACGGGCCATTAATGCCAAGGGAGAAACTATTGGGGTTTATTCAGACACCGACAGCTATGAGGTGGAAAAACGCTCCCATAGGCCGTTGGCTGCCGCCTTTGGTGACAGCATAACCCATGGTGGCGGTGCCGTTTCCTTCGCGCCCTCCAATATGGAATACAGCTATACCACCTATTTGGATTTTCCGGCCATCAACATCGGCCGCAGCGGCGATACCTCCCGCATGTCCCTGGAGCGGTTTGACAGCGATGTATTGCCCATAGATCCAGTAAATCTGTTAATCCTGACCGGCTCCAACTGCCTGAGAAATCCGTTTATTACCGCCGATATGGTTATTGCTGACCTGGAGGGTATCTATCAAAAATGTATAGACAACGACATTCGTCCTATTATGCTGACCTTACCGCCTATTAATCCACCCAATATTATGTTGGCCTTCAGAACCCCAACGGATCCAAATTGGTATGCCAAAATGACCAATATTAATAAATACATTAAGACAAAGCCCTATTATATTGATTTGGAACCCTTTTTCTACGACTCCGCCCATTCCATGATGGACTCGTCCTTTGCCAATGACGGTCTGCATCCTGATATAATGGGAAAAATGCTTATGGCAGAAATCATAAATGCCCATAAGGATTTATTAAAGCACTAGTCTCCCCCGTATTTCCGACAAAATTAAAATACCAGCCAGCAAACCTGTATCTGCTGACTGGTATTTTTTGTACCTATTTTTTATCAGGAATAATCTGTAAATCCCCTTTGCCGTTACTTACCCGCATGCCCGGTGCCACAGAGCTGGTAATAAAGCAGTTGCCGCTGATAATACAGCCGTCACCGATAGTGGTCTCTCCCCCCAGGATTGACGCATTGGAATAGATGGTAACGTCATTGCCAATGGTGGGATGACGCCGCTTTCCCCGAAGCCCCTGACCGGCCCGTGTGGAAAGTCCACCCAGGGTAACCCCCTGATAGAGCTTTACCCGGTCGCCGATAATGGTGGTTTCACCGATAACCACACCGGTACCATGGTCAATAAAGAAGTATTCGCCTATGGTGGCCCCGGGATGAATATCAACCCCGGTACGGCTATGGGCATGCTCCGTCATAATGCGGGGAATCATGGGTACCTCCAGCTTATAAAGAACATGGGCGATGCGATTAACCATAATGGCATAAAAACCTGGATAGGAAAAGATAATCTCATCAAAGCTGGTGGCCGCCGGATCCCCGTCAAAGCCGGCCTGAATATCCTTCTTTAGCAGCTGACGGATTTCCGGAAGGGAATCCACAAAAATTCCCACTATGGCCTCAGCGTGCTCCCGTCGCACCTCGTCGTTTTTGCTGCTGTACTCCGGATGCTGCTGGAGGGATACCATCACCTGATTGGTAAGGCAATTAACCACATTGGAGAGCCTGGTGCCCATTTCGTATTTCAATGAATAGGTTCCAGGGGTTTTCTCATTGGCAAAATGGGCGGGGAAAAGAATAGCCACAAGATTATCTAGAATGCCGATAATGGCATCCCGGTCCAGCTGTAAATGCTCAAACAGCTTACTGGCAGTATGGGATTCCACCACATCTGCAAATATATCCTCCGTAACCCTCTGAATCTTTTCCTCCATGATTGCCATCAATATCTCTCCAAACTACTAAAACTTACACTATCTTGGAACCGTCGTAAATCTCGCCGCCTACATCTGGTCCCAGACCATACTTCTCTGCCCACTCAGACTTATATTTTACAGCCTGGGCGTGAATGGCCTTGAAGCCATTTTCATCCAAGGTCTTCTTTACCTTGGCCGGACAACCTACCACCAGGGAATTTGGCGGAATAACGGTTCCCTTGGTTACCAATGCACCGGCACCGACAATGGAGCCACGGCCGATAACTGCACCGTCAAGAATGGTGGCCCCCATACCGATCAGGCAATAATCCTCGATGGTACAGGCATGTAAGGTAACACTGTGACCTACCGTTACATAATCCCCTACGATACAGGCATAATCATCAGCCACATGAAGTCAGCTGTTATCCTGAATATTGCTGTAGCGGCCCACCACTACCTTATTTACGTCTCCACGAAGGGTGGCATTTGGCCAAACACTGGCGTACTCCTTCAGCTCCACATCTCCTACCAGGGTAGCTGTGCTGAAGGAATAGGCCTTTGGATCAATGACCGGGTATCTTCCCTCAAACTCATAAATATAGTGCTTGGCATCCTGCTCACGAATCTTCACGTACTCCATTTTTACACCTCATTCACAAAATAATTAAATAAACGACAATCCATATCTAAATAAACCGAAAACACAAATCCCTTTAATTATAACGCCATTGCTGCGGTTTATCAAATATTATTCAAACAATGGCTTTTATTATTCAAACAATGGCTTACAAGCTGCCGACAGCTTTTCCTTTTTGGCCTGGGCCTCGGCCAAATCCTTACCAAGGGTGGTAAAGTAGGCCTTAATCTTAGGCTCTGTGCCGGAAGGTCTCACAACGATGGTGGCACCGTCCTCCAGGGTATAAATCAGCACATTGGCTGCCGGTAATCCCGTTTCCTCAGTTTTCTTGTAATCCACTGACTTGGTAACCTTCAGGCCGGCGAATTCAGCCGGAGGATTGTCACGAAGGCCCTGCATAATACCGGCCATCTTGTCCATGCCGCTGAGCCCCGGGAACTCGAAGCTGTCAATCTTGTTGTAATACCGGCCATACTTGCCATAGATTTCCTCCAGCCGCTGTTTGATGCTGGAGCCAATGCTTCTGTAATAGGCCGCCATTTCGCAGATAAGCATGGAGGCCACTACTGCATCCTTGTCCCGTACATAGGAGCCGGACAAATAGCCATAGCTTTCCTCAAAGCCAAAGATAAACCGCTCCTCCTGACCGGCTTCCTCCAAATGGAGAATTTGATCCCCAATCCACTTAAAGCCAGTCAGCACCTTACGGAGCTCCACGCCGTAATTCTTGGCTACCGCATCAGCCAGGGGCGTGGATACCAGAGACATTACGGCCACCGGATCCTTTGGCATGGTGCCCTTTTCAATGCGGCCGGCACAAATATAATCCAGGAGCAGCACGCCCATTTCATTGCCGGAAACCAACTCATAGGACCCGTCGGGACACTTCATGGCAATACCCACCCGGTCCGCATCCGGGTCAGTGGCCAGCATCAAATCAGCATCGCACTTCTCGGCCAGCTTCAAGCCGGCCTCCAGGGCCTCATAAATCTCCGGATTTGGATAGCTGCAGGTGGTAAAGTAGCCATTTGGATATTCCTGCTCCGGTACAATGGTAATATCATTGATGCCAATATCCTTCAGCACCTGGGTAACCGGTACCAGACCGGAACCGTTTAAAGGACTGTATACCAGCTTTAGGCCGCTGGTCTTGGCCAGGCCAGGACGAACCTGTCTGGACTCAATGGCATCGTAAAAGGCCTTTTTGCAGCCATCATCCACAAAGCGGATGAGACCATCCTCCACCCCCTGGGCAAAGGACATGGTCTTGGCCCCGGTGAGCACATCTGTCTTTTGAATTTCATCATAGACAATAGCCGCCGCATCATCAGTCATCTGACAGCCATCCGGGCCATAGGCCTTGTAGCCGTTATACTTGGATGGATTATGGGAGGCTGTTACCATAATACCTGCATTGCACTTGTAATATCTGGTGGCAAAGGACAGAGCCGGCACCGGCATGGCGGCATCATAAATCCGTACCTTGATGCCATTGGCGGCCAGCACTCCGGCAGCGGTTTTAGAGAATACATCACTCTTCAGCCGGGTATCAAAGCTGATGGCCACCGTCTGGCTTCCCCCCTGCTTTTTAACCCAATTGGCCAGGCCCTGGGTAGCCTGCCGTACCACATAAATATTCATGCGGTTGGTACCAGCTCCCAGCACGCCCCGAAGACCGGCTGTACCAAATTTCAGTGATACGGCAAACCGTTCCTTGATTTCCTCCTCATTATCCCCAATTTTTGCCAATTCAGGATATAAATCGCAATCCTCCAGGTCAAAATCAAGCCAACGCTTATACTCATTTTTATACATACACAACTCCTCCATTTTAAAAATATTCTTATCCTGTAAATTTCGATAATAAACCATCAAAATCCTTTATTTATCCATAAAAAATGTTAAGCTGGCCCCAAATAAGTCAGTCCCAGCATGGTAATATCATCTGACTGCTCTGCCTCTCCTGCAAAATCAGCCACCGACCGGGTAATTTCCCCCAGAAGTGCCACAGGATCATGAGCATTGGCGGATTGGTTAAGGGCGGCCAGCAATCGTTCCTCGCCATATAGCTCCTCAGCAGAATTCATGGCCTCCGTAACTCCGTCGGTGTACATAAACAGAGTGTCCCCCGGCTTCAGGATAATCCACTGGCTTTCATAGGTAATGTTCTTGCGTCCGGCCAGTACAAAATTGGCCTCCGCCTCCAAATAACGGAAATCCCCCCTGTCCTTATCGTAAACCAGTGGTGGATTGTGTCCGCCATTTACGTATTCAAACCGGCCTGTCCCTATATCCAATATACCAATAAACACCGTTACAAACATTCGGGCCGTATTGTCCGCCTTAAGCTGGTTATTGGCATGGGCCATAATTTGGGATAGGGTCATATTTGGGCCTGTAAGCAGCAGATTTTTTAATATGGTTTTGGATATGGCCATAAACATGGCGGCGCCAACGCCCTTCCCCGACACATCAGCAATGGTTACAGCCAGATGGTGCTCGTCCACCATATAGAAATCGTAGAAATCACCACCCACCTCCTTGGCAGAATGCATGGAGGCATAAATGGTAAATTCCCTATGCTCCGGGAAGGGGGGGAATTTATGAGGCAATACCCCCATTTGTATATCCTGGGCCAGGGTCAGCTCCGTGGTGATACGCTCCTTTTCGGCTGTTTCCGCCACCAGGGTATCCATGTAGCCCTCCAGCTCCTCCGTCATGATATTGAAGCAATTGGCCAGCTCCTCAATTTCATCGCCGGAACGAATTTCCACCCGCTGGGCAAAGCTGCTGTCACTGCTTGTATCACCTTCCTGCCTCAATTCACCCATAGCATGTAATGTACCAATTATGGCTCGTTTGGTGATATCACGGACCCCATCCGTCAGCTTTTGAATGGAGGCCACAAATTTTCTGGATACCCTCTGACCTACCTGAATCATACAGCAAAGGAGCAGAAGAATGGAAAAAGCCATAAATAATATAATTAAGTCTATATGACTCTCCAAATCCTCTATCTTATCAGCAGTAAGCTGTTCGATATTTTCCCTGTTTTTTTCTACCGGGGCAATTACCTCATCCTTGGCAAAGGCCGTGGCAAAGCTCCAGCCCGTGCATTCAATGGGAGCATAGGCCACAAAATATTCATCACCATCGATTTCTGCCAGCTGAATGCCCTTGTGTCCCATGGTCATTTCCTGGGCTATCCCAGCCAGGCCTTGGTTATCCGCCCTGCGGATATCCGTCTTCAAATCCACAGGTAGCTCTGCCTCCGTACCGGCTTCGTAAGCCTCAGCCTGAGAGGATAAAATAACCCTTCCCTGTCTGTCCAAGGTAAAGCAAAAGCCGTCATTGGGCAGATCGATATCTTTAATAAGAATTCGCAGATTTTCTAGGGAAATCTGCATGGAAGCCACCCCCAGCAGGGAGCCATTGTCATCATAATATGGAGTGGCACAAAACAGGCCGGGTTCATTGGAAAATGTAAACCTCCGTATATCAGTAAAAACAGTTTTCCCCTGCTCTGCCGCCTGTTGGTACCAATCGGCCTCCACGGCTTCATACACCGGCTGGGGAATATTATCCTTCTGCTCACCTGCCTCATAGGGTTCATCCACAGACAGGGTAAAATTATGGTGTGAGGTAATGAAAAAGGATTTTACCATGTCATTAACTTCCATGAGACGCACCAGGAGACTTTCAATATTGGCCATTA
>NZ_CAMYWM010000073.1 GCF_947302755.1 uncultured Anaerovibrio sp. | reverse complement strand
ATGAATAGTTGCGGTCGGATTGGTGCTGACAATCATCAGCCACCTCATCCATGACCTGATGGATTTTTTCCCTAAGCTCAGGGGTAATATCCTGGGCCACACCGCCGGGAATAATCATCCCCCGCAGGAAACGGTTGCCGGCTACGGCCTCACAAAGGCGCATCAGCTTTTCCTTAAGGCGGCCGCCCAGGCTGATGGCCGGATTAAAGCCCACACCGGCAGGGATATTACCTATATCACCTACATGATTGGTAATGCGCTCCAGCTCCATCAGCAGGGTACGGATAATTTCTGCCCGCCTTGGCACCTGCACCTCAACGGCCTGTTCCACCGCCTGGCAAAAGCTCCAGGTATTGGCAATGCTGCAGGCCCCGCAGATGCGTTCCACAATGGGCAGGGCTTCATAGGGAGTCTTGCCCTCCACTGCCTTTTCAATTCCCCGATGGGTATAAAACAGCTTGGCATCCAGCTGAAGCATGGCCTCACCGGCCTGACTGAAGCGGAAATGACCGGGCTCAATAATACCGGCATGAATGGGGCCAACCGGCACCTCAAAGAGGCCCTCCCCCTTGGCGGTACGCACCTTAAACTGCCGCTCACCACGTACCCTGGCATTGACCTTTACATTCTTGCGCAGAGGAAAAAAGTCCTCCGGGAAGGTTTCGTGAAGCACCAATGGACGAAGATCCGGATGTCCCTTTGGCACAAGGCCAAACATATCCTTAATCTCCCGCTCATACCAGGCTGCCGCCGGAACCACATGGGTTATACTGTCATATTCCAAGGAGCCATTGGGATTAAATACCACCTTAAAGCCGTCCATGGTCCTATTCTCCGGGATTTCAAAATAACAATAAATAACATAGCCTACACCGTGGGCGGTTTCATCCCGCCCGAACATGGCTGTGAGAGGGTGCTGGCCACCAGCCGACATTTTTTCCGCTGCCATCAAAATAGCCTCCGGCATTATAGTCGTCATCATTATGCAACACCTCCCAATACAATTCTGGACGCGGCCTCCAGCAGGCGGTTAAGGAGGGTAATTTCACTTAACCCGGCACTGGCAATGCCACTAAAGATCAGCAAGCCGGCAATGGTCAGGGAATCGACAACACCAAACAGCTCCCCGGAGGATTTCTTTTTGGACTGTCCCCCCATCATCCGGAGAATATGATATAAAATACCAATCAGCATACCGGCCAGCAGTATCAGGGTAATGACCCCCAACCAGGGATGGGCCGCCGTAAAGAAGCCATATATCATGTAAAATTTACTGAAAAATACGCCGAAGGGCGGCATACCCAGAATGGCCACAATGCTCAGCAGCAAAAAGCAGGCCGTCCGGGGTACCTGGACCATCATGCCGTGAATGCGCATCATATTCTTTGTGCCATACTCCTCCATGATAGTACCGGCTGTATAAAACAGGGAATATTTTACCAGGGCATGGTTAAACATATGCAGCAGCATGGCCTGGGCGGCAACCGGAACAAACAGCCCCAGCCCGGCCACCATAAGGCCAAAGTTTTCCATGGAGGAATAGGCCAGCATACGCTTAATATCCCGCTGCACCACCACAAAGGGCACGGCCACTGCAATGGTGAAAATACCGAAAAAGAGACATAGGCCGCTGATAAAATCTATGCCGATGGAGGGCATGAGAATAACGATATTGCGGATAAGCACGTAAATGGCGCAAATACATAAGGAACCGGATAACAGGCCGCTGGTCAGGGCCGGAGCCTCGGAATGGGCATCAGGCAGCCAGGCATGCATTGGCGCCAAGCCAATCTTGGTGCCGTACCCCACAAAGAGGAAGCAAAAGGCAAACTTGGCCATCATCGGATCAATGCTTTTACTGTGCTCCACCATATACAGCCAGTTCAGCGGGCTATCGCTGCCCATGGTGGTAAGCTGAATATAATAAACTATTATGGTGCCCAACAGAGCCAAACAAATACCTACAGTACATACCATAACGTATTTCCAGGCAGCCTCCAGGGAGGTGCGGGTAAATTTAAAGGCCACCAGCAAAGCGGAAACCAGGGTGGTAGCCTCTATGGTAACCCACATAAGGCCCAAATTATTGACCAGCACCACCAGGAACATTATCCACACAAATATATGGGACAAGGCATAAAACCGCCCCTCCAAATAACCGAAGCGCCTAAGATAGCCATACCGCTTATTGGTATCCCGGTCCAAATAGGCCTTACTGGTCCAGGCAAAGGCCAAATACAGGATACCGATTATAATAAGCATCCACATGCTGAGGGCATCCAGATAGATGTATTGACCAGCAAAGGGAATATTGGCCTCAAAGGTCATCAGCAGCACGACAATAGCTGCCCCTACACCGGTTGCCACCAAACGATTCAACCAATGCAGTACATTCCTGCCCAGAAAATTGGCCGCCGAAACTGCGCTGAAAACCAATGGCAGGGCAAGTATTATATATATTAATTCTCGTATATCAAAGCTCATAAATTACCCCTTCAATTTTTTCATTACGCTTGTATCGGTTGTCATGAAGGACAGACGCATTCTGGAAGTCAGAATAACCAGCACTACCACGGCAATCAGCACATCCAGGAACACACCCAGCTCCACCACCAACGGCAAGCCTTCAGTCATCAGCAGGCCAAGAAGATAGATACCATTTTCCAGGGTAATAAGGCCAACGATCTGAATAATGGCCCGCTTGCGCAGCACCATCAAGGAAAGTCCCGTCATAATCATCAAAATGGAGGCCGCCACAATATCACGGCCGGCGGAGCCTGGCATAAGGCGCTCCACCAGGGCATAGCCCATCACCAAAAACAGGGCCGCCGCCATGGTGGAATAATTTACGTTGCTGGCGGAAATAATTTCCCGCTCATTCTTCAGCTTCTTTACCAGACGATATACCGCCCCGGGAATGAATATAACCTTTACAATAAGGGTCAGCACCCCGGGCATTACGGCGTGGATATCACTGCCATGGGAAAAGCCAATGACAAAGCAGGCAATGGCAATAATCACCGACTGGCTGGCCAGACAGATAACTGCCCGTTTCAGATCCGTAACTCTTGTTTGCAGGAAAACCACAAGAACCAGGAACACCACTAAATAATCCATACTTCTGTGACCTCCTTATTCCGCCACAATGGCCAACAGTAAAAGAACAATGGCCGCACCAAGATACACCCGCACCTTGAAGAGGCGCATCTTATTGTTAAGGGTTTCCACCACGCCAATAAGCACAGCCCCCAGAAGAACCTTCAGGGCCAAGGGAATTTCAATGGGCACATAAAGGGCCCCAAACAGGGTCAGAAAAACCACCAGCTTAAGATAGCTGCCCAAATGAATGAGGGACAGCAGCTTGCCGGAATACTCCAGGGTCATGCACTCATGAATCATGGTAAGCTCCAGATGGGTATCTGGATTGTCCACCGGCAGGCGGCTGTTTTCCGCCAGCATAACCAAAAAGAAGGCAACGCAGGCCAATACGGCAGATACGGTGAAAAAGGCCTCATTGTAGTCAATTACCATGGCAGACAAGGTGGTGGAATGGTAGCGGATGCTGTTAATTAGAATAGCCAGCATAACTGCCGGCTCCACCAATACGGAAATATAAATTTCCCGGGAGCCGCCCATACCGCCAAAGGAGGTGGCCGCATCCATGGAGGACAGGGTCATAAAGAACCGGCCCAGGGCCAAAATATATACGAAGATAAAGGCATCCCCAATACTGAACTGGCCCGTTAAAAAGCCCGGCACCATAGTGGCCGCCATAAAACTGGTCATAAAATATACCACCGGAGCCAATACAAAAATAATACCCGTATACGGAGTCAAAATAGTGGCCTTTTTCCACCATTTGCAGATATCAAAATACTCCTGAAAAACACTGGCCCCCTGCCGCTTCTGAAGGCGGGCCTTCACCTTATTGATAATACCGGCCACCAATGGGGCAAGAAGCAATAACACAAAGCCCTGTATTAAGCTGAGGCCGATACTTGTCAGCATATATTCCATTACAATAGTACCCCCCAAATTAATACAACTATCATGGCCACCATGGTGTAGCCAATATAAATACTTACACTGCCCTCCTGAATCTTATGGAAGGCGGAGGAATAATTAATCATTCTCTGCTGGAGCGGCTTGTAGAGCTTGTCATTAAACATATCAGGAATGGACAGCTCATAATGGAGCTTGCGGCCAAAATAAGCGTGCTCCTTGCGGAGATAGGTGGTTCTGCGCTTCGGATTTAAGATACCGTCAAAGGCCCGGCGCAACGGCTTGCTGAAGCCGGTGGCGGAATACTGCTGACGGCTGGTAGGCTCCGTACCGCAATTCCAGGTAACCTCCCTGGTTTGGAAGGTAGAGGACCGATATACGGCAGCCACCATAAATACGCCAATAACAGCAAATACAATAAATATAAGGGCAGGACTGTACAGGGCATAATGGCCGCTGCCGCCCCACATAATTCCCAGGGGATTGCCCATAAGGGTCATGCCTCTGCCGGAAACCACCTGCTGCATAATATTTACCAGAAAATCAGGCATTACACCAACCAAAATAATTAAAACAGCCTCCAGGCCCAGGCCGGCCAGCATGAAAAAGGGCATTTCGTGAGCCTTCTCCACAATACCGGTACGTGGCCGTCCCAAAAAGGCGACGCCATACATCCGGACAAAGCAGCCCAGGGCCGTGGCCCCAGTCAGTCCCAGCACAATAAAGGCAAATACCACCAGCAGGCGCAGCTCAGGTGTTCCCGCCTGCTGAGCAAAGGTTATAAAGCTCTGGAGGGTAAGCCACTCCCCTACCAGACCGCTGGTAAAGGGCATGGAGGAAAGGGCCATGGAGCCAATCAGGGTAAATAAGGCGGTATAGGGCATCCGTTTGGCCAAGCCGCCCATATGCTCAATATTTTTACTGCCAGTGGCATGCATTACACAGCCGGCACTCATAAAAAGAAGTCCCTTCATCAGGCTGTGACTGGCCCCATGAACCAGGGCGGCGGTAAAGGCTACCGCAGAAAGCATGGGCAGGCCCATGGCATAAAGTATCATGCCGCACCCGAAGGCGGAGAAAATAATACCCATATTTTCCACGGAGGAATAGGCCAAAATACGCTTCATATCCACCTCCATGGTGGCATACAGAACCCCCAAAAAGGCGGAAGCAAGGCCCATAACCATAACCACAAGGCCATACCAGAATACATCCATACCAATGAACTGGAAGGCAAAACGGCCAAAGCCATACAGGGCCACCTTGAGCATTACACCGCTCATCAGAGCCGATACATGACTGGGGGCCGCTGGATGGGCATTGGGCAGCCATATATGCAGGGGCATAAGGCCGGACTTCAGGGCAAAGCCGCCAAAGGCAAAAATAAAGGCCACATCCTTCATGTACCCCGTAAGCTGATTGTTGCTCATATCCACAAAGGAAAAGCTTTCTGCCGAGCTGGCCACCAGATAAAAGGCCACCATGATGGCCGCCGTGCCGATATGGGTCATTACCATATACTGATAGGCCGCGCTGACGGTCTTTTTCTTTTCCGACTCGTGATTTACCAGCAGGAAGGAAACCAGGGCCATTATTTCCCAGGCAATAATAAAGGTAAAGGCATCACCGGCAATAAGCACCAAAACAATTGACAGCAGAAACAAATTCCAAAGGCCCCCAAGGCCCTGATTCTGCTGCCAAGATATCCCTTGCCATAATCAATGGCATAAATACTGATAATCGCCCCGGCCACGCCAGTTATCAAAAGAAAAGCTCCGCTCCAGCCATCGGCCTGGAGCGTATAGGGTCCCCAGGCCACATCGATAAGCCATGTGCTGTCAGACAGCATAAGATAGCTCAGGGAAGAAAACATCACCAGACAGCTGGCCGCAACCGAGCAAAGCATACCAAAATAGTGTGCCACCAATTCAGCCTTTTTGGGCCAAATAAATGTCACCGCTCCCAACAGATACACCAGAAGGGAAAGTACCATTAAATCCATTTTTTCAACTCCAAATCAAACTTTTTTCGCCAATAGCTCCTGACGAATATTCTCCGGCACCAGTCCTCCGCCGGTGGCCCAAATAATATGTGTTGCGTTTTCCATATACCGAAGCAGATTATTATCCTCCAGATAATCCCTCATTTCCGGGGAATGGCTCCAGCATACGGGCCCATGAATGGCTGCACAGGAGCTTGGCTCGATGAAAATACGTTCCGACTCCCACAGCAAACGCAAATAATCAAATAACCGCTTATCCTTTATGGTAATAATACCGGAAAGAAAGGGCTTAATAAAATCCCCTATAACAGATGATGGTCTACCCACGGCCAAGCCATCAGCATGGGTTTTGCCGGACAGGCCCACATCCTGAACCGTAATGTTATTGTACAAGCCCGTCACCATACCCAAAAGCATACAAGGGGCCTGGGTAGGCTCAACAAAAATGCAGTGTACATGGTCACCCAGAAATTGCCTGAGACCAAAGGTAATGCCCCCCGGGGTACTGCCCACACCACATGGCAGGTATACAAATAAAGGATGCTCCTTGTCCACTGCTATCCCCTGCTGCCGCAGCTGCTTTTTTAAACGCTTGCCGGCCACAGCATAGCCCAAAAACATATCCTTGGAATCTTCATCATCCACGAAATGACCATTGGCATCCACCATGGCTTCAGCCTTGGCCTTGGATACTACATCACCGTAATCCCCGTCATAAACCTTTATAATTACCCCTTTGCTGCAAAGAATATCCTTTTTCCACTCAGCAGCATCAGCAGACATGTGAACTATGGTTTCATAACCTATAGCCTTCCCCACAAGACCTACACTGAGGCCCAAATTCCCTGTAGAACCGATATGAATTTTTCTCGTGGCAAAGAAGGCCCGGGCCGATGGACTGCCCAGCTTACAGTAGTCATCCTCGTAGCTGTCCAGCACACCGTTGTCCACCGCCAGTCCTTCAGTATATTTAAGCAGCTCGTATACGCCTCCCCTGGCTTTAACGGAACCGCCTATAGGCAATTCACTGTCCATTTTCATGTAAAGTCTTCCTGCCAGATTGGCCCCGATTTTTTCCCTATTAAGGGCCTTCCTCAGCTCCGGCACCTCAATAATGGGCGATTCGATAATCCCCTTTGCCTCCACGGTCTCAGGAAAAATCATCTTTATAAAGGGAGCAAACCGCCTTAGCCGCGCCTCAGCCGAATCAATATCAGAGGCCGTAAGTACAGAACGAATTATTGCATCATTGTTGGGCAGCTTGGCGTTATTTATCCAGGCCACCTCAATGGCATTTTTTATATCTGTAAATAAAATCTCACGTTTTTCCAGTGAAGAAAGGCTATCCAGTTCCATATATCATAACTTCCTTTCCGCGGGTAAATAACCCTCCATAGTTTTTTGCACACAAAAAATGTGGCGTCAAAACCACCTAGAATATTATACATATAATGCCATAACAGTTCAATATAAAATCACCACAATAGAAAAAGGCTGCCTGTATTAAATCAATACAATAGAATAAAGCTGCCTGTACTAAAATCAATACAATAGAAAAAGGCTGCCTGCCAGCTGAACAGCTCACCTGACAAACAGCCCCACATGCCTCAATGCATGTTCTTTAGCCCAATATTGTTTTTTTCTGGTCTATGGGAGAATTATTTATTGAATACCGGAGCCTTCTGGAATTCCTGAGAAGCCGTCTTGGTTACATTGTAGCCATAAATGGTCTTCCAATCCTTGGCCATGGAAATTGGGGTAATGCCATACTTCTCGCAGAAAGCCTTGAACTTGTCGCCCTTGGCCTGAGTACCCCAATCACGAACGCTGTCATCGCAGCATACGCCCATGGCGAAGCTCTTATACTTAGGGTTAGCAAGTGCATAGTTCAGCATGGAGCCATCGGAGGTGGAGTTACCAAGGGCAATAACCGGCTGAATACCGATCTCCTTGGCAATGTTCTGAACCTTACCAGCCTTGTTGTCAGTGAACTGGAATGGGCCACGCATAACCTTATCCTTGGCACCGTCCTCATTAAAGAGGAAGTACTGGGAACCGGCCCAGCCCTGACGCTCCATAACAGGTAAGCTGTCAGTACCGATTACATGGTCAGCATTGATGGAAGGAATAGGAGCCTTCAACGCCTGACGAACCAGCTGACGGTCAGTACCGGTTACAACGTAGAAGTTGAAGCCGTTGTTCTGGAGATAGGTAATAACCTCTACCATTGGCAGATAGAAAGCCTCGGCAAAGGTGCAGTTGGTAAGACCATCCAGCGGAGCATTGCTGAAGAAGTTATCTACATACTTGTCAAAGTCCTCCATGGACATCCCCTGGAAAGCATAGGACTGTGCCCGGTCCTCACCTTCATCCATGTCAGCGGAAATCTTGCCCTCCTTGGCTGCCTTCAGGCATTCCAAAGCATAAGCCTTTTCAGTTGGGGTTGGGTTGTAGGTTGGGTCATTGAAGATACGATGGAAATACAGATACCACTCAGAATAAGTAGGTGCCAGCTCACCGTAGAAAGTACCATCCATATCAGATACGCATACACGATCCTTTACAGGAATGAAGTTAGGGCTGTTCGGATTGGTAACATCCTGAACATAAGCCTTCAATGCCTTAAAGGAAGCAGAATCCTGATTCCAATACTGGAAATTGGAGCCATCGGCCTTAACATTTATCTGTGCAATTTCCTGCACAGTAGCTGCCTCGGTAGTAGCCATGTCAGCGCCTACAGCACCAAATGCCAATCCCAGTGCGATTAATGCGGATGCCAATTTCTTGCTTGTCTTCATAAATAAACTTACCCCTTTCGTTTTTCTGCACACCCCTCAGTGCACAACATAAAATTAAAATTCCGTTCAGTTATTCTGAACATGATTATCTAATTCTACATACCTTTCATAATTCCTGCCAAAATTGTAAAAAAAATGAATTTTTTTAAAAATACACATTTACGTTTGTTCAATAATCATAAGATTACAAAAAATCAGTCAATAAGCCATAATGTATATCAAAGTGTATACGGTCTAGTGCCTCACACAATGACATATGTTATGCGTCGCCTAACTCATGACGGAAATCACGAGTGTGCGGCGGCACTGTATCAATATATTCACGGAGAGCCTCGGCCACTGTCATCACAGCATTTATTCCTGTAACTGTCATTTATTTCTGTAACTGTCATTATGAAATTTCAATAAAAAATGGAGGACCCCATCAGTGAGTCCTCCACTCTTTTACATTATTGACATGCTATGTTTACCTTATTGACATATCATGTCTGTCAGATTGCCAGTTCATTCAACAGGTTTCTCAGCACCACAATCTCTTCCTTGGTGAAGGTGACCCCCTTCCCCATACGGCTTCTGTCTGGAGACCACTCCCGGATGTCATATTTCGGATTAAGGTGATTCCATGAAACTAAATTCAGTTCCTTGTGCCAGCCTCGTCTGTCCTCAGCAATTACCCCGAACTCCTCCTTAATTTCACAGGTAATTTCTTTTTTGTCATTTCTTTCCATAATAACAGTCACTCCTTTTAATTAATATTTTAAAAGCTGTTTGTATTTTATCAAATAATGTTTGTTTTGTAAATAGAAAACAATAAAAAAGAAGGTTAGTTTTCTAACCTTCAAAATTTATCACATATTTCCATCCCAATGACGAAATAAATCATTATCTATGTTTAAGCTGTCGCAAATTTTTCCAACAAGCATATCCACCAAATCCATCAGTGTCCTGGGCTGATGATAAAAGCCTGGGCAGGCCGGAATTACCATAGCCCCCAAACGGGACACCTTCAGGAGGTTTTCCAGATGTCCGGCATGCATAGGAGTTTCGCGGGGCACCACTATAAGGCGGCGGCCCTCCTTTAAAATCACATCGGCGGCCCGGGTCAGGAGATTATCTGTAACCCCGGTGGCGATACAGGCCACGGTTTTCATGGAAGCAGGCACCACCACCATGGCATCGGCCCGAAAGGAACCACTGGCAATGGATGCCCCAATATTATGTACATCGTACAGCAGGTCGGCACTGCTTAAAATTCTCTCATAAATATCAGGACACTCAAACCTCACTACCTTGTTGCCGCTATCGGTGAGCACCACATGTACCTGATGGCCGGCCTCCTTCAGCACCTCTATGAGACGAAGGCCATAAATACTGCCACTGGCCCCCGTTATTCCTACAATAATTTTCATACTTCCTCCAAAATCCCCACGATTACCCGGCTTCAAAGGCATTCTCTATAAGCCTGAAGCTCATAGTGCCGCTTTTAGGAGCCAGGATTTCCAGCACGTCAAAGCGGTAAAGGCAATCGTGAAGTCCCTTATACCGTATATACATCTTGGCAGTACGGACTATTTTTTGCTGCTTGAAATAGTTTACTGCCTCGGCCGGGGCCCCATATTTCATGGTGCCTCTGGTCTTTACCTCCACGAAGGATATGGTATCCCCCTTGCTGGCAATAATATCTATTTCCCCGGTCTTGGCCCGGTAATTTCTCTCCCGGATAACATACCCGTGATTTTCCAAATACTGGGCAGCAGCCTGCTCCCCCTTATTTCCCAAAATTTTCTTGTTCATTATATGCCTTTCATAGGCGGCATCTGATTTTGCTGTTCCTTGCGCCGCTGGTCTATCCTATATACATAGGCCAATATTTCTGCCACGGTGGTATACAGCTCCGCCGGGATTTCCTTATCAAGCTCCAGGGCCATAAGCATATTTACCAGGGATTTATTCTGATAAACGGGTACCTTGCCCTTTTTCGCAGCCTCCAAAATGTTTTCCGCCACATGGCCCTTGCCCTTGGCCACCACCTTTGGTGCCATATTTTTTTCCGGGTCGTATTTCAGTGCTACGGCCTTTTTCTCTGCCAAAGGATCCATTTCCGGCTCTTCCTGAGGCCGCCTTCCTTTATTCATCATGGTTTACAGTTCCTATTCTTAAATCCGTCAAATTAATCGGCGTATCATATAGGGCCTTGCGGATAGCCGGTAAATATTCCTTAAATTCGTCTACGGCCTCATTGTCCGAGAACACCACCCTAAGGTTCAAATTATTCCCATCATATAACCGGCAAACAACATCCACGGCCCCTATTTCATCTGTCAGCACACAGACTCTAAACCAGGTGTCCTTGCGGGTTACACCATATTCGTCCTCATGGGGCGGTTCATCATAAATATGTAAATATGCCGGATAACTGAGGGTGCCATCCCCCACATAAATCGGCATCATATAGGAAATGGATTTTTGCCCGTCGGCCTTAAAGGCACCGTCACTATCCATGGACCCCTTTACAGCATTGGTAAAGTTGGTTATTTCCTTGCTGGCATTTCTATATTGGTATCCCTTCATTTTTTTCAGTGTACCAATATCTGCCAGCTGCATAAACGCCCACAGCTTCGGCAAGCTGTCAAAGCCCATTTTTTGAGCTGCCTGCTGCACCGAGGCAGGTATATTCCCCTCAATGGTGCGGAGCAGGGAATTAAGCTGCTTGGCATCCTGCTCAGATAATATTCCCTGATTTTTATTGATAAAATTATTCAGGAGCTGAGCCTCCTTGGGGGAAAGCTCCATATTTTTCATTATCAGCTGACCGGCATCCTTCAGGGCCAGGGCCACCTGCTGACTGTCCATGGCCGGAAGCTGATACTGATTACCGGTATTCCCTGCAGAAGCATTATTATTTTCTATTGGCTGATGAGAGCCAAAGCGATTAAAAATACTCCTAAACAGGGGATTTTGTTCCATAGAGCCATTCATTCTTGCCGAGGTGCCCTCATAGGCCATACCGATGCTATTAAGGCGCATATTTATAGGCTCACGCCCAGGAAGATTAGGATTGGCCCCGCTATAGTCACCGGTCTGCTGAGCCGATGCTGCCGGATTACCCGGAGCATTTGTCCATGTAGGCTGTTGGGCTGGGACAGCAGTATTGCCCTGAACCGGCTGACCGGACTGACCAGCCTGATTTGGGGCTGCGGCAGACATGGTGCCGGAATTGGCCAGGGATTGACCAGCCTGAATTGGCTGACCTGACTGAGCCGATTGACCGGCTATACCGGCCGGGCCGGAAGCAGACTGGGCCCCCGAAGCCATGGCTGCCGGCTGGCCGGATGGAGCTGGCTGAGCTTCCTGGGACATGGCCCCAGGTTGACCGGACGGAACCGATTGGACTGTCTGGGTCATGGAAGCAGAACCCGGCTGTCCGGCACCGCCATTACTGGGGGACAGAGTAGTAGCATTGGATATTGGCTGACCAGCCTGGGAGGATTGGCCAGGAATATTGGCAGCAGCTGAAGCAGACGGATTTCCCGAAGGCGTTCCAGCAGTCTCACCCGCTAAAGCCGTCTGAGCCAGACCGCTATTGGCTGCAGCCCCGGACTGGGTTCCCTGAGGCATCGTTCCCTGATTGGCCATGGTCCCGAACTGGGTTCCCTGAGGCATCGTTCCCTGATTGGCCATGGTCCCGGACTGAGCTCCCTGAGGTACAGCCCCCTGATTGGCCACCGCTTCGGACTGGACTCCCTGAGGTACAGCCCCCTGATTGGCCACCGCTCCGGACTGGGCTCCCTGAGGTACAGCCCCCTGATTGGCCATGGTCCCGGACTGAGCTCCCTGAGGTACAGCCCCCTGATTGG
>NZ_CAMYWM010000072.1 GCF_947302755.1 uncultured Anaerovibrio sp. | reverse complement strand
ACAAATCGGGCTTTGATAAGGGTATCAAGATAATTAAGTTGGCTCTTTCTTTTCCTAATGGAAGACTCCAACAAATCCATCATATACATACATTTTTGCTGTTCATCTCTATTTATCTGTGGAATATGAACTTCTTCCAAAACATTTTTCCCAATAGCTTTGAATGTGCTACCAGTTCCCTTATTATTTAAATCAGTATTTTTTGCTTTCAAAAGATGAAAAATATAATTTCTTTCTGCGTCATCTTCTATAGTTATGGCAGCCAAACCTCGCCCAATGCAGCATTTATCTTTTGCATAATTCAGAGCGCCTATAGGAGCTCTTACAGAAATTAAAATATCTCCTGGCTCAGCTATTTTTTTAGGAGCATTACACCATATCCGCTCATTGGGATATACTTCACCAAAATCTGCATTTCCTTGGAAAAATGGCAACCCATCTTTATCAGTGTTATAACTTGCGGATTCTGGTGATTGTCCCATAGTTATTTTCGCGACATCTTTTAACAATTTATATTCCATCTCATACCCCTACAAATCTCAATTTATTTTTTCAATAAAGCCTTTAATTCAGCCAATTCTGTCTGTATTTCCGTTTCTAGCGCCTCTATTTTGCCAATAATTTCTTCTGTAGGCGGGTACTCTACCGGTACATACTCAAATTCCTTGTATTTATTTATGGACAAATCATAGTCATTATTCTTTATTTCTTCTACAGGCACCACAAATGACTGTTCCGTACGTTTTCTGTTTGTTTCAGCCTCAAGATTGCCATATCTGGCAACGATATCAGGAATATCATTTTCCTGTACCGGCTGGCGTTTATCATCAAGGCTGAAGCCATCGGCCTTCATATCATAAAACCACACATTGTCAGTACCGCCAGCCCCTGTCTTCGTGAAAAACAGTATCGCTGTGGATACCCCGGCATAAGGCTTAAATACGCCACTTGGCATGGATACCACTGCTGTCAGCTTATTGTTTTCAATGATTTCTTTTCTTATCTGCTTATGAGCCTTGCTGCTGCCGAAAAGCACTCCATCTGGAACGATGACCGCAGCCCGACCACCCTTTTTCAAGATTCGCAGGAACAGGGCCAAAAATAAAAGCTCAGTTTTTTTGGTCTTAGTTACCTTTAAAAGATTAGCCGCCACTGCTGTAGCATTAAGACTCCCCTTAAAGGGCGGATTAGCTAACACCAAGGAATACTTTTCCTCATCAGCATTGCTTTCTGACAGACTGTCCCTGTAGCTGATATTGGGATTTTCTACACCATGGAGCATCATGTTCATGGCACCAATACGGAGCATAGTAGTATCCATATCATTGCCATAAAACATATTGTTATTAAAATGCTCCCGCTGAGCATCGTCCATAAATAAATCACTATGGTGCTGACGCAGATAATTTTGGGCTTCAATCAGGAAACCGGCGGACCCCATGGCCGGGTCAATAATTGTATCACCTGGATTGGGCTGTACCATATCCACCATCATTTTTATAATATGACGCGGTGTACGAAACTGGCCATTTGTACCAGCCGTAGCCACCTTGGACAGCAAATACTCATACAAATCCCCCTTGCTGTCTCCGCCATCATGGGCTTCATCCAGGCCCAGTCCGTCAATACCATCTACTACCATGGACAGCATACCAGGGGTAGGAATTTTAAATATTGCATTCCCCATGTAGCGGGAATATGCTGACTCTCTGTCATTATGCAAATTCTTAATAAATGGAAATACCTTATTCTGTATCAGCTCATACATCTTGGCAGCATCACCTAAATTTTTAAACCTGCTCCATCTATATTCCTGTGCCTCATCCGGGAATATTCTGTCCGGCTCATAGCCAAGAATGGCCGCATCAGCCTCCCGCTGAGTTTCCACCTCATCCAGCTGCTTAATAAACAAAAGATAAGTGAACTGCTCAATTACATCCAACGGATTAGTGATACCACCAGTCCAAAAGGTTTCCCAAATCCGATCTATTTTATTTTTTAACTCCCCAGTAATCATTCCATGACCCCATTTCCCTTATTTTCCAATAATTCATTCTATAAAAATATTAGGTATCCTTTATTATTACATCCCTTAAAGAGATTGTTCCCTTCCTTTCACCAAATATATTTTACCAATTATTAATATACTTGCAAATATTAGGTAGGTAATTTTTTATCCTTTTACATGCATGTTCTCCATTTTAAATAATGCCAAAAAAAAGCCCTATGACCTATGCAATCATCATTGCATTTTCATAGGGCGTTAGAGCTTATACAGAACTGTTTCTTATCTCTATCTGGCACATTTTCATGGCTCTTAATGCTCCCTCATGGCTTTCCGGGGTTACCCCGGCACAGCAGGCGGCATCCACGGCAATTTTCTGTTCCGGACTGGCGGCCTTCAATATCATGGCATTGGAAATCACGCATATATCTGTACAGAGCCCCACCAATTCAACCTCATCATATTCCTTCACCAATGATGGCAGCTCCATGGAACCGAATGCCGGCTTTTTTATTACAGCCTTTGCCTTATGAAGATATGGCTGCAGGGCTGAACATATTTCCCAGCCCTTTTCCCCTTCAATACAGTGCTCAACAGGCAGGTTCTGCCCCTCCTGGGTGGAAAGATAATCCTTATGATGGGTATCCTGGGTAAAAATCAGGTCTGCATCCCGTACATTCCCCAGCTTGTCCACCAACCGTGGCAGCATCTCCTGGGCCTCGTTGGTTCCCAAGGCCCCACCAATAAAATCATTCTGCATATCCACGATAACAATACATTTACTTGACATAACATATACTCCCCTCAACAATAATACCTCTGCAGTGAACTACCCACACTTAAATTATACCGCGAAACGCTGACCCCAGTAAACAATATCATCAAATGATACCTGCAATCCCCCCACGACTTAAGCAATAAACTGAAAATTAGTTGCAAAAAAATCCTTTGTCATCTAAAATGATGCATATACAACAAAAGTCGAAGGGAGGTATGACCAGATGCTATCCTTTAAGGATATTCCCTGCTACTATCTTAAGCTCCGTTGGGCTGAGATGCTCAGCAGAAAGTTTTACAATAAGAGGATGCAGGATTGCGGCATTACGGGGCGGCAATTCACTTTGCTGTTCATTATAAAATACAACGGTGGCAGCTCCCTAAGTGAATTGGGGGATATGATGAATTTGGACCGCTCCACCATTAACCGCTCCATTCAGCCGCTACTGAAAAAAGGCTTACTAGAGGACCGCAAGGCGGAGGGCCAGCGCAACAGCAGTATCTGGCTTACAAAACGGGGTGAAGAGGTCTTTAACGAATCATCAAAATCCTGGAATAAGGCCCAGGAGGATTTTGCCAGGCTGTACACCAAAGAGGAGCTGGAAAAATTCGACTCCACCCTGGAATTATTAAAGCGGTTGGAGGAGGATTAATTTTTATAGGCAGTTTGATGTATATGCACCAAACCACAAATACCAATAATATGTTTAAAAAGGAGCATTTTGTATGCAACGTTTATTTTTCTTGGATAACCTAAAGGCCTTCGTGGTCAATTGGATGATTTTACTGCACATAGCCCTATGCTATATTGTTATGCCCCTGCCCTGGTGGTATGTCCTGGATCCCCAGCCCAGCGTCGCTTTAAATTATTTTGTTATGATTACCGACATGGTTATTATGCCCATAATGTTTTTTATATCAGGCTATTTTGCCATCCGCTCACTGGCCAGAAAAACCGGCAGGGACTTTTGGATGCCCAAATGGACCCGTATTGGTATTCCATGGCTCATCGGTATATTGATTATCGCCCCCCTTACCAGTGTTATCATGCCCTATAGCCGGGGGCTATGCAATGACCTTTGGACGGCTCTTACCAAATATTATTGGTACGATGCAGCCACCGGCGGTGCCGGGGAATTTTTCAATCAGGTACCCTTCTGGTATCTGGGAATGCTGCTACTGCTCTACGCCATTGCCTATTTCATCGTAAAAATTCGTCCCTCCTATGCACAGCAGCAGACTCCTAGTGCCCCCAAATTTTGGTTATTCCTGGGCCTTACCCTGTTTACCTTTGCAAATGGCATGGTTATAGATATGATTACCGGTGATGAATATCTGTGGGTTAATTTTTTCTACATTCTTAAAGTTCAGGTTAGCCGTGTCTTATTGTATTTCCTCTATTTCTTCCTGGGTATTCACGCTTGGCGCCGCCACTGGTTTGAGGAGGGCTGTTATGTGCCCTCGGCCGCCAAGTGGACTCCGTTATTTATTGTTTCCGCCGCCTTCATTGACTGGTCCTTCATTCACAGCCCAGCCATGGTAAGCAGTCCATTGGAATTTCTCTTTTACATTTCCCTGAGCCACGCCCTGCTGCTGACCTCCAGTGTCTTTGCCCTGCTGGGCCTCTTCTACCGCTTCTGTAACTTTACCAACAATACCCTGGGCAATCTGGCCTCCACCTCATATACCATGTATTTCTGCCATACAATTTTCATCTTCTGGCCATCTTTTTACATGATGGATATGAATATGCACGCCCTCTATAAATTCCTTATTGCCGTCATTATTACCTGGCCAATAACCTATATCGGCGGCAGACTGCTGCTAAATTGTTCCCTGTTCGCCGACAGCAAAAAAGCCAAAATAGGCTAAGCTGCCGACTACCACATTCTTCGCAGGGTGACTGCCACCATAACATCCTTATCATGCTTGCCCTTTTGCAGCATGGCACCCCCCGCCAGGGTCCAGCCTGGGGCAAATTCGGCTTCACCGCCCATAGACATAATGAAGTGGGTTTTATCCCCTTGTCCCACCATTTCGTAGGTGAACAAGGCATCACCAACATGGCCGTAGCTAAGCCGCGGATCTGCCCCGCTAAAGGCGTGCTTTACCCCCAGCCGCAGACCATAGCTGCCGTTGGGCAAATACCGTTTGAATTCCAGGCCAATACCGCCAGCCATATAGGTGTTGGTTTTACTGTTCACCCGCTGGCCAAAGATGCCGGCCCCCCGCTCACTGTACCCCTCCTGCCATAGCCTTGATAGCTGAACATTGGCATAAGGGATAATATGCCAGGCCGTCATCTGATATGCGTTCAAATCGTATGTATATTCACCGCCCAGCTCCAAAAGGCGGCTGCCATAATCCGCGGCCGCCTGCAAATTTAATCCTCCTAAATTGCGGGTAAGGTCATTGTTCAGCCAGCCATAATCCAGATAAATATAGCCGGCATGAGGCCCCAGACTGTAGCCGCCGTACAGCCCCAGTCTGGTATCATTCATATCGTTGTGGGCATAATTATCGGCAAAAGAAATGTTGCTATGACTGATGAAGGCCCCCGCCCGCCAGCTTGGGCCGTAGGCCCGGTCCCAGCCCATGGCCATGGTGGTGCCATGGTAGCAGCTGCTGTTACGGCCTTCCCCCCAGTTTCGCATGGTCTTAAACCAAAAATCATTGTCCACCGGCTGGTCCAGCTTTAGGAAGAGGTCGGTATCACAGGCGGATACGTTCCCAGCCAGTCCGGCTGTTGGTACAGGCACACTGGTATTTTGCAGGGCAAAGGCCTCCGCCAGCCGTGAGGAAACAATATGACTAGCCATCAAATTGCGTTGGGCCAGGGCCATGGTGGTGGCTGTGGTATTTGCCCCCAGTGCTGACAGGGTGGCTCTGGCGGCAGGAGCAGCCATGTAAAATAACGGCCGCATATCATTACGCCGGTTATCCCCCTTGGCCGTAAGGAAAGCGCACATATTGGTCATGGCCGTAAAGGATTGATTTATGGTGGAATCGGTGGTGCCAAGCCTGTTTGTGGCGGCGGCAGATACCTTTAATACGCTTCCCCGGACTACACCTGAGGTAGTCACCATAGCCGAAGCCGGATAAGGCTTGTCCGGCGGATTGGCAACTTTTCCATCAATGGCTGATGCCGTAAGCATATCCCATTCTTCCCCCGGCAGTATATTATTGGCTGTTACCGTGGAGCCAGCTATATTGGCAGCTCCGTCTACTGCGAATTGGCTGTTTCCCAGTGGTGTCCACTGACTTACGAGTTTACCAGTGGAAACCAGCCCATGCATTTTCAGTACCCCATTGCCCTGTTCATCACCGGCCACAGTGGTACTGCGGTTGTATAATATGCCGCCGATAGTCCCCTTGCCGGTGATAATACCATGCTCTATGCTATAGGCATCGCCGAATACAGAGCCATTTATGGTCAAGGTGCCTTCCTTGACGATGCTGGCCCCCTGGTAGGTGTTGTTTCCGCTCAAAGTCAGTCCCCCGGCACCGGATTTTATAAGTCCAACCGGAAGATTGAGCAATCCGCATTCACGGAAACAATTATTGTAAAAATCAATGTAGGCTTTTACGAAGGCTCCTCCAATTACTTTTTCATCGGAGCTGTGGTGAGTCCGATCCAGCCAGTTGGTTTTGTAGTAATTGTAGCGTTTTTGCAAATCCTCCTCCGGGCTGTCAGCCGCCAGGAGTCCTGCCCGAATTTCCTTTATATCGTTAGACCAGACCGTATTGAAGCCAGCCGTGTCAATATGATACAGAGCCTGTGTGGCAGCCCGGCCGCCAATGGTATATTCGCTGCTTATATCAGTCGTGTCAAGGCGACGGGCATTAAGGGCACCCGGCCCCTTTATTGCCTTGCCGACATCTATTACGCCTTGCCCTACCAGGGCTTCCACAGGGGTATTGTAGAAATCGCAAATGGGAAAAATTTCGACTTCATACTTGGCCTGATAGGGTGAAAGGTATTTGCGTAGTCCCACGTAACAATCCTTTTTCTGCTGTTCCAAAGTCCTTATCCTGCCGTCTAGATAAAAAATGTATATGGAAGCATCATCTCCACCATAATCCATTATTTTTACGGAAAATCCCTTTTGTGACGTAATCCGGGAATTGGCCGTGGACAGCATCACATCACCGATTTCCTTGGCACTCATGTATGGAAAGGCCTGTTGTACCAAAGCAGCAGCACCAGTCGCAAAGGGAGCGGCCATGGACGTGCCGGACATCACTACGTCAGGCTTACCATCATTGGCAAAGTTTGAATTGGAAGAGAAAATTTTGGTACCAGGGGCAGCCATGGCGGCATCCTCATTAAACATGGCTCCGTTGCTGAAATAGCTTGTTATGCAATCCCCCTGTATATCCCCCTTCTTTCTGGTTATATATCTGGTGCTCTCCAAGGCAGAAATGGATATGATGTTAGTTGGAACAGCCGTATTATTGTGCCAGTACAGTAATATTTCATTATCCGGGTTTAGTGTGCCAGAGTTCCCCGCCGACCTAAAGAGCAATTTATCATTTAAGCAGATATCGTCCATCATTACACTGTATATACGATATCCGGGATTTTCCAGCATATGGTAAATCATAGCTTCCACAGAGGAAATATGACATTGTTCCGCATTTGGCAATAAATCTGGTGAGTAACCCCAGGAGGCGTTTATGATTTTTAAATTTTTATTTTCCAGGAAGGGCTTCATAAAATCAGGGTCAACTGAAGCTCCATCCCAGGCGAATTTGTCATAAAATGGATAACCGACAATTTCAGCTCCGTAAGCTGCACCATGCATTCCTAAATTATTTTTGTCGGCAGCCACAATTCCGGCTACGTGAGAGCCGTGAGCAATATATTCCCAATATTGATTATCCCCATATTTATATACTGTTCCGTCCTTATCGGTATAAGGAGGGAATTTATTTTCCGCCATATAGCTGTTTTTCTTGTTGCTGAACTCCGGCGAGGCAAAATTAATAGGTATGTCACTGATGCCGATGGTAACGCCTTTACCTGTAATACCTTGGTCGTATGCCTCAGCAGCATTGATAATATCCAGGCCGGTGCTGGCATAATATTCCGGTGTTTCAAAGTCAGCCGGGGCGGCGGCTGCTGCCTGACCAAGAGCGATCCAGGCCAATAGTGTAGTTATCGATTTAGTATATTTAATATGCTTATGTGATTTTATTTTTTTAACAGCCCTACACATACAAAATGCTCCTTTCTCTACAAAGGGTGAAGTCAAATATATGTTCAAGCATTGGACAAAGCCTATATCAGTACGTTCTATTCACTATAACTACCGCCCTTCTATCAGTATTTTACTCTATGAATATCTATAGAGCAATTGTCTGGCTTCAATTGCTTTAGCAAATTCGCCAATTGGCTACACAAATTTGCCGGACCCAGCTTTATTAATCACCTTATGGCGAGGACTTCTGGTGGATTAGATTCAACAAAAAAGCCTGTCAATCCACCTATCCAGATGAATGACAGACTCATGTTGCTATTTTTCCTATTTTCTATGGACAAGGGATAAATATAATACCGGACAAAGTATCATGATTGTTCCCACCAGCTCCGGCAGCTGGTAAAGAACATCCAGCAGCCACACAGACAGCAAAATGGCGCTGACAGGCTCCACCAGCTCATAGATGGCCGCAATCTGGGGCTTGATGTATTGCAGACTGGCCAGGAATGTCCAAAAGGCTATTGCCGTACCGAAAAGAACAGTGTAAACCACATTAAAAATGGTAAAGGTATCCATTTCCACCGTTTCCGTAATAGTCCAGGGCTGAACTATGGGCAGCAGCACAGAACCAGTCAGCAAAAGCCCCCAGCCCGTCACATTTGACGGCCGAAAATTCTTCATCAGGTAGCCAGGCTGTACAGTGTATATTACGCCAAATATAGGCAGCAGTATCCCGTAGATAATCCCCTCCTCCGATACGGACAGGGTGGTCATATCGCCATGGGTGGCCATCACCACTGCTCCCGTAACAGCCGAAATACAGCACATTATTTCATAAAATTTGGGCACAGACCTGCTGCGCAGGGACATCCATAAAATGGTGGCAATTGGTGCCAGACTCACAAAGACAGTGGCCATGGCGGCATTCATGTGCCTCACGGCAGACAGATAAACGTATTGCACCCACATTAGGGTAATGAAGCTGAATATCAGCATCTGGATAATATTTTTCCTGCCCTTCCAAGGGGCAAAAAAATTCCTTTTGTATATAAAATAATCCGCTCCTAAAAGGACAATTCCGGCGAAAAACATGCGGATTGTCACCACCCACATGGCCGGCAGGCCCTTGTTTTGCACCAGATACTGACAGGTAACCCCCATTATGCCCCACAGAATTGAGCCGGTAATGGCAAGAATTGCCCCTTTTTTCCTCGGGGAAGCATCAAGCATATAATTCCTCCACAATAATCAATATCAGAAAAGGCTCCACACCCTTCCTGACGAAAAATAGCGGTTAGTTAATGCTGATGGAGCCATTAATTCCCTTTTAAGCGATAAAATACCCGGCACAGGCCAATAAACATTCCAAATACCCCCAGACTGGCCAAAAATTGGAGATAATCGGAATAATAAAGGACGGAATAATCCTTCAAGGCCAGTGCAATAATGTTGATGACGGTGCAGCCCAAAAGCACCTTAAGGCATTTTTTCTCAAAGGAAGTGATTTCTTCTGCGTCGTTACTGTAGGAATACGCCATTATCGATATAAAAAACGTAATGAAGGACAATAGAGCCCCCAAATGACCAATTAACATTTATAATCCTCCATATAATTAACTCTTATTACCGCGCATTGCCAAAATTTCATCGGCATACTGCTCTGCCTTTAAGCCCACCACGACCTGCACTGCATTGCCGGCCACCAGCACGCCACGAACCTCTTTAATGCGTTTCAGTCCCTCATTATCCACCAAGGATAAATCCTTTACTGTACAGCGCAGTCTGGTGGCACAGCTTGATATTTCCGTTAAATTGCTGTTACCGCCTAATCCCTGCAATATTAGGGTTGAGATATCACTAATATCAGCGGATAAGTCCTCAGTAGGCCTATCCTCATCATAACGTCCAATAGTCGGAATGTCAAAATATCGGATAGCCCAGCTAAAAATACCATAGTACAGGGCAAATGTTACCACACCGATTACAATAATCAGCTCCGGCCTGGTGGCCAGCCCCCAATCTATTACATAGTCAATAAAGCCCGCGGAAAAGCCGAAGCCATCCAACACACCCACAGAGTAGGTCACAGCCAGGGACAAACCGGTCAACAGGGCATGAACCACATACAGGGCCGGGGCCAGGAACATGAACATGAATTCTATAGGCTCGGTAATACCTGTAAGAAATGACGTAAAGGCAACTGAAGCCAGTACACCACCGATTTTCGCCCTGTTTTCTGGCTTGGCCGCATGATACATGGCCAAGGCCACCGCCGGCATACCAAACATCATCATAGGGAAAAAGCCTGCCATAAACATACCCGCTGTTGGGTCGCCGGCAAAAAAGCGGTTTAAATCACCGGTAACCACTGCCCCGGTCACCGGATTGGTATATTCACCAAAGACAAACCAAATAAAGCTGTTAAGAATATGATGAAGGCCTACAGGAATAAGCAATCGGTTTAGCACGCCATATACAAAGGTTCCCAGTGCACCTGCCCCAATTATCCATTCACCAACAGAATGAATAAAGGCCTGACAAGGTCCCCAAATGACGCCGAATATGGCCGCCAAAATAATGGATACCAATGCGGTCACAATCAGCACAAACCGCCGTCCGCCGAAAAAGCCCAAATACTCCGGCAGCTTAACCTTGTGATAGCGATTATAAATTACTCCTGCCTCAATACCGCTGACAATACCGGCCAGCACGCTCATATTCAAGGTTTCATCAATGGTTTTTAGGGCCGAAGTCAAAATCAGATAGCCAATGGCACCGGCCAAGCCTGCCGCTCCATTACTGTCCTTGGCCAGGCCTACCCCGATACCGATGGAAAAAATAAGGGCCAAATTATCAAATACGGCCCCACCGGCCTTGGTGATAAATGGTATGTCCAGCACATCCGGTGCCCCCAGGCGTAACAGCAGGGCGGCGGCCGGCAAAACGGCGATGGGCAGCATCAATGCCTTGCCAATACTTTGCAATCTGATAAACAAATCCTTCATAAATTTCATCCCCTCTTTATTAACATACCCAGAAAAAATCGGACTGCGTCCGCCAGTCCGATTAGCTTTACAAATATTTGCCATAATCCACATACTATTGGCTAATATCCACCTGGGGGCTGTCCAGTCCAAAGCCTTCATCCAAGGATGAGGTGTACTGACTAATCATATCAATTATCCCATCACCAGTAAAGCCCTTTGGCATTGCAGATTTACCAGTATGCTTATCATCACCGTCAGAGTACCCCTCAGGCATTTCCTTGTATTCCTTGCTATGGGTAAATTCCTCCCAGGCATTTTGAATAGCCCGCAGCTTATAGAGTAATTTTTCAATAATTTCCGAAGCAGCATCCTTGCCACCTGTATCGGTGGAAGGAGCCTGTCCCATGGAAGCAGCCTCCTCTGAACCATTGTCGGAAGGAGCTTGTTCGCCGCCTTTATCCCCATCGTCGGCCTTGCTCAGCTCAGACATAATGGTATTAATTTCCCGCATTACAGAGGATAACATTTCCTTAGCCATATTTTCTGAGGCCCGCTTTTCTGCAGCTTCTGCCTGGGCAACATCATTGGTCACCTCGGTCCCTTCAACGCTTACACTGCTGGCAGCTCCATTGGCAATAGGTGCTTCTGTATAAGCAGAATTTACCATAGCAGTCCCCATGGTAGGTTCTCCATCAACATCAGCCGTGGCATTTATATCCGTACCAGCCATTACGTCAGCTCCATCGGCATTAATGTCGGCGGATATATCATCACTCATGCCACCAGAAAAGGATGAAGCACTACCTCCAGCTTCTACTCCTGCACCGGCTCCCCCGCCCTTGGCGGCCGTCAGCTCCGCCAGGGCCTCATTGGACGCCTTTAATTGGGCCCGCATCAATGCCTGCCGGGCTTCCGCCTTGGTATGACAGCCTGACAAATCCCGCTCCAGCTCCTCCCGGGCCCGTTGAGCCCCCTTGGCCTTGCGATACAGATCTGGATCATTTTCCCGTAGATAACGCATTTCATCTGACGAAAGCTTACGGCCGCCCTTTAGCTTTGATTTAATCGTGGCAGACCTTATAGGGTCACTATGCTTGGTACTTTGATTAGCACTAATCCTCTGCAAGGCACTTTGCAGCTTTTCCGTTTTATTAGGTATCAGACTCTGTCCTGTTTTTATGCGGTACTTGGCAGCTGTTTTCAAATTTCGCTGCTGCACATATGCACCGATACGTCCAATTCCCTCCAGCATAAGAACACCTCCCTGTAGTTATATCAATGTTGTATCGAAATAATGTGCTTTGAAATTAAAGTAAATGACACCTGCAATTCACCAAATGGTCATTTACCATACCAATGGCCTGCATAAAGGAATAGGTAATTACAGGGCCCACGAAGGACATTCCCAAACGTTTAAAATCCTTGCTCATTTTCTGGGATATTTCCGTTTGCGTTGGTATTTCGCTGTTAGCCTGCCAATGACCTACTATCGGCTTTCCCTTGGTGTAGCTCCACACAAAGGCATCCAGGCTGCCATGCTCCGCTATAATTTGCTGTACGGCAAGGGCATTTTTCCGCACACTGTAAAGCTTGCTCCGGTTGCGGATCAGCTGGGGATTTTCCAGCAGGGAGTCCAGATAATCATCGGTAAGACTGGCACATTTATCAATATCGAAATTGTAAAAGGCCTCCTGATAGGCCTGACGCTTGTTGATAATGGTCCGCCAGGACAGCCCTGTGCTTTGGCCCTCTAAACAGAGCATTTCAAAAATATGGCGGTCATCATGGGATATACGGCACCATTCCCCATCGTGATATTCGATTAACAATGGATCATTGGCCGCCCAAAATCCACACTCTTTTTCCTTGTCCATTGGCTTCACTCCTCTATAACGAGCTTTAAGCTGTCCCCCACCTCTTTAGGTAGGGGAAAACAAACTACAACAGCTGGCGAGCATATCTCCCAGCTCGTTGAAACGCT
>NZ_CAMYWM010000071.1 GCF_947302755.1 uncultured Anaerovibrio sp. | reverse complement strand
AACGCATTCATTGTTAAGCCTGTCGGAAAACAGCTTAGAAAACATTGGTGGTATATGCTGCACAATAACGATGGGGGGCAAAGGAGGCTTAAGGGCCCGCAAAATCTTTGATAGTGCCTCAGTTCCTCCGGTAGATGCCCCGATGGCAATAAGCTCCACCCTTCTGGGGGGTATTGGTGCCTTTAGGGAGCTGAGGGGTACTGATTGGGGCTCCGGCTTGTCCTTTTTCAAGGTATTGGTTATTTCCGCCATGGCCTTCATATTGGACATGACGCGATTTAAATGCCTTGATACCTGCTCATGACTGCTGAAATTGTTTGTAGCAGGCTGTAAAACAGGTGGGGACGGGCTGTTCTTTGGGGTGGCAGCAAAGGAATGGGACGGCGTGCTCCCGGAAGCCTCCGGCTTTGGTGCAGTATTGTGCTGATGCTCTGCAATAAGCCTATCCCCGTGGGCCTTGGCCCGACAGACCTCTTCTGCCACCTTTTTCATAAAGGAAGTGCTTCCCAGCGTCATGGACGGCTTTTCAATGAAGGAAAAGGCACCGGCCTCCAGGGCCAGATTTTTATAGGCCGGTCTTGAGCTGAGAACCACCGTTGGCAAGGAATACTGGACAATAAGGCGACGCAGAAACTCAATGCCATTCATTTTGGGCATTTCCACATCCAAAATCATCACATCCGGATCAAAGGACAAGATTTTATCCCGTGCCTCAAAGGGATTTTCCGCCCGCTCCACCTGTATATTGCCGGAAATATTGGAAGCCAGGCCACGGGCCAGCGCTTCTCTAAAAAACAGAGAATCATCCACAATAAGAATCTTCAGGTCAGTCATGTGAACGCTCCCTTCTTTCTGTAGATTGACGGCATAACATAATCAAAATCCCCCTTATGCCGGTCAATAACCTCTGAATGACCAATGAACAGGTACCCGCCCGGCTCCAGGAAATCAGCAAATTTCCTCACCAGGCTGTCCCGTGTAATATTATCAAAATATATCATAACATTTCTGCAAAAAATTACATGAAAGGGCTTTTTAAAGGGAAAAACCGGTGTCATCAGATTAAACCGACGAAACAGTACCTTTTGACGCAGCCGGTCCACCACCTGATATTTCCCATCAGCGGAGGGGCTAAAATACGTATTTTGCCAACGTACCGGCAGGCTTTTCACCGCCTCCCGGGCATAAATACCATTTTTGCCGGTATCCAGTACATCCTTGGACAAATCCGTGGCCAAAAGGGTGGTTTCCCAACCGGGCAAAGAACCGAAATGATCCTCCAGCATCATAGCCAAAGTATAGGCCTCCTCCCCGGTGGAGGAAGCGGCACACCAGGTCCGTACATCCCCATCCCGGATGGTTTTTTCCAGATAAGGCAAGACCTCCTTTTCATAGAAGGAAAAATGGTCCGGCTCACGCATAAAAAAGGTATGATGGGTTGTTATTGCCTCTGCCAGCATAGCCAGCCCCCTGCCTGAGGAATCATTTCTGATGTATTCCAGAAAAGCCTCGTCACTGGCCAGCTCAGGGCGACCTATGTTATCGTTTTTTAATTTAAATAAACGGCTTTCCAACAGAGCCTTTTTCTCCGGTGGAAGCTGAATACCAAAATTCAAGGTCACCAGGGTCGCAAACTGCTGAAACAAGGACTGGTTCATAAATTAAATTCTCCCCATTAGTATTTTCCGAACCCCTCATCATCGGTCAGGGCAATCGTCTTTGGCTTTACGCCAGGTGCTGCCGGCTTTACCATAGGCTTGACTGCAGTGGTTTGGGTACCGGTATGAGCCTGGGTCTCCGCCGGATGCTCAGGATAAACAGGCACTGCACTGGGCATATCCGTAGAGCGGAATTTTACCACAGAATTGCTCAGCCTGAAATGCCTTACCTGCTCTCTCATGCGGTCTGCCTGGGCACTGAGCTGCTGACTGGCGGAAGCGGATTCCTCCGAGGTGGCCGAATTGGACTGAACCACCTGGGAAACCTGGTTTACCCCCTGATTAATCTGGTCGATGGCCAGCTTCTGTTCGTTGGAGGCCTTGGCTATTCCCTCCACAATATCCGCCACATCAGCCACATTATTAACAATGGCATTGAGTACCTCTGCCGTCTTGTTGGCTATTGTCCGCCCCACATTGACCTTATCAATGGAGCCTTCAATCATATCCGTGGTTTCCTTGGCAGCCTTGGCACTGCGGGCCGCCAAATTCCGTACCTCCTCAGCCACCACGGCAAAGCCCTTGCCGTGCTGACCAGCCCGGGCAGCTTCCACCGCCGCGTTCAGGGCCAAAATATTTGTCTGGAAGGCTATTTCATCTATTACCTTAATAATCTTGGATATATTATTGGATGAATTATTGATTTCCTCCATGGCATCAAGCATGGCATCCATATCCTTGTTCCCCAGCTCCGCCTGATTGCGGCAATTAATGGTCAGCTCATTGGCCCGCTCGGCATTTTCCGCATTGCTGGCCGTCTGGGAGGCGATCTCACTTATAGAAGCAGACAACTCCTCCACAGAGGCTGCCTGCTCAGTTGCTCCCTGGGACAGGGCCATACTGGCGTCGGATACATTTTTGGCCCCGGCCGCCACCTGGTCAGCCACATTATGAATATCAGACACCGATTCATGAACCCGCTGGCGCATAATTTCAAAGCTGGCGGCCACATCCCCCAGCTCATCACCGGTGCTGGTCTTAACCTCCGTGGTAAGATCACCCTCGGCAATCCGGGAGGCCGCCGCTCCCAGCTCCTTCAGCCTGTTGGACAGGTCCCGGGAAAAATATATGCCGAAGGCCAGGGAAATGATAATCAGTACCGAGGCAATGCCTATATTGGCCATAATACTGCCCTTGTTTTCAGCTGCAATTTTTTCCACACTCCGGGCAGCCGCAGTCTCGCCCATATCAGCAATTTCACTAATATCAGCATAGAGCTGATCAGCCAGCTTACCCTGCTTTACCGCATCCTCCCGGCTGGCAAAGCCTGTACTGCCCTCTTCTACCGTGCCCGCCAGCTTTTCCCGTACACTGGCTGCTGCACCGGCCTTGTACAAATCATAATTCTTCTGGAAGGAGGCCATTTTCTGCTTTGCTTCCTGGCTTTCGGCCATGGAGGTCAGCTCCGCCATATCCTTATCACATTCCACAAGGGCCTGCCTCATTTTAGCATAGGAGGCCTCCACCTCGCTATTATCCGTTTTACCCATGGCCATAAGATGATAATTTCTGGCCAGATTTAAATGCATGCCCATGGAATTGACACAGATGGCCGCTCGGGTATCCATTTTCAATAAATTATCATATTTGTCCGCTGTATTTACCGTATTGGAAATTCCGTGCCATAATACAGCCACAACCATCAACTCAAGAATGACAACCAGCGTTATCATTTTAGCACCAATTGTAAGATTTTTGAAAAACATCATTTTAATACACTCCATTTTTCTCCAATCAAGGGTGGCCCTTGTCCAGCCCTATCAACATTACCCTTCAATACTCAGCCCTGAGCTTCTTCCATACTCATATCATCAAAGAGATTTTGATCGTCCTCCGTAAACAGCTTCATCCAATCCAGCAAAAGGACTACTCCTTCCCCTATTTTACCGATACTGCGGATATACTTATTCTGGGACGCCTTTAATTCCGGTGGCGGCACCACATTTTTCTCATCAATGGTAAGCACCTCGGACACGCCATCCACAATAAGTCCAATCAAAACATCCTTTACCTCAATAACAATAACACAGGTTCGGTCAGTATATTCCTTCCCCTGTCGCCTGAACCTGAGGTGCATATCCACTACCGGAATAATCTTGCCCCTGAGGTTGATAATTCCCTTGACGTAATCCGGTACCTCAGGCACCGCCGTAATCTTCTGAATGCCAATTATTTCAATTACAACCTTTATATCTATGCCGTAAATCTCATTCCCCAGGGAGAAGGTGAGATATTTATCCTTTTGGGTATCCTCATCCTCTTCCATTAACAGCTTGTCATCTTCCATGGTCAACCCTCCCGGTCAGTCAAAAATAATATTATGTACCTGCTGGGGATCGATAATCAGGCTTATGCTGCCATCGCCCAACAGGGTACAACCGCTAATACCAGTAGTTTTCATCATACGGCTGATGTACTTGGGAACGGGCTTAACCACGATTTCCTGTACCCCCAGCAGCTCATCTGCCAACACCCCGAACCGGGTATCACCGGCCTCCAGCAGCAGCAATATGCCCTCTGTCGGCTCCTGTATGGCGTCAGCAATGCCATACATATCGTATAACCGCACCACAGGACAACAGCTGCCCTGTACCATAATCATTTCTGAACCATCCGGATCCTTAAAAATAGCCCCTTCCTCCGGGCGGAAGGACCGGCTGATGTAATTGATTGGCACCGTGAAGCGGGAGCCCCCCACCGAAACGGACATCCCCTCAATAATCGCCAGTGTAAGGGGAATTTTTATGGTGGTTGTACTGCCCAGTCCCGGCTCACTGTCCACAATAACCTTTCCCCCCAGGGCCTTAATATTGGATACCACCACGTCCATGCCTACCCCACGGCCGGAAAATTCCGTAACAGCCTCTTTGGTGGAAAAGCCCGGGGCGAAAATAAAGGAATATATCTCCCGGTCCGTAAGCTCCGATTCCGGCTTGGTGAGAATACCATTTTTCCGGGCCCGCTCCAGAATTTTTTCCTTGTTAAGGCCGCCGCCATCATCCTTGATTTTAATAACAACCTCACCGCCGACGTTTTCCGCCGACAGAATAACCGTACCGGTTTCCTCCTTGCCGGCATCCACCCGTACATCAGGCATTTCAATACCATGGTCAACGGAATTGCGGACAATATGCATCAACGGGTCGGAGATATGCTCATTAATGTTTTTATCCACCTCTGTTGACTCCCCAACCAGCACCAGCCGCGCCTTTTTCCCCAGCTTTTTGGTCATATCCCGGACTATCCGGTTCATCTTCTTGAAGGTACCCTCCAAAGGCACCATCCGAAGGGCCATAACACTGTCCTGAAGCTCGCCGTTGATTTTATGAAGCTGACGGGCAGCTTTGGCAAAATTATCCAGCTCAAGGCCCTTTAAATCAGGATTTTGGGTAACCATGGCCTCGGCAATAACCATTTCCCCTACCAAATCCATAAGCTTGTCCAGCTTGTCAACCCGCACCGTAATCATCTGGGCACCGTCACCGCCCCGGGCAGGGGTCGGCTTTCTGGCCTCACCGGTTAAATCCCGCTGCACCGGTGGCATTGCCGGCTTGATGGGCTCCGAATTTTCCAGGGCGGTAATGGCGATGGTCTCCTGGGATGGCCAATATTCCAGCTCACTGACGCTGCCCACTTCCTTCAATTCCATATGGTCGAGGAAAATGGTCTGCTCCAGCTCAGTCTTTACCTCATCATAATTCTGTAGGGTGGTAAAGAACAGGCGAAAGCCCATATTGCGGATGGTATCCGTGGCTGACTCGTCCTCCAAAATTTTTTCCGGCAGATAATGGAGCTCCTTCACCTTATCCTTCAGACTGTTGACAACGCCAAAGGCCCTGACCTCTTCCATCTCGCAGCCATCCTGAAAGAAAATCGTCGCCTCAAACACATGCTGCTGGCCAGCCGTTCCTGTACTTTCAGGTGGGGGAGCCGTTGGCTTGGCCGCACCAATATAGAACTTCTTGGGCGGTTCAGGCTCCGGGGCGGGTGCCTGTCCCCCCTCTGCCCCGGCCTTTTGGGCATTCTTTACCTTTCTGAGGTCAATATCAGGGTCATGACCATTATCTATTTTCATATTTCTGAGAAATTCCTTGGTATAATTTCTCAATTCCTCACTGCTCATATCAGGGGAGCCGCCGGCATCCAGTTTCTCCATTTCAATGCGCATAAAATCCACCGCATTGAGCACAATGTCGGTAATGGCCGTAGCATCCACCTTTTCAGGCTTCAGCTCACGGATATAAAAGAAAATATCCTCCACCGAATGGGCCAGGGTGGACACCTGATCGAACATCATCATGGCCGCTGACCCTTTGATAGTATGCATGGCACGGAAAATCTCGTTGACATCTTCTTCACTGAAACCACCCTGCTCCTCACTGCCCAGGGCAATCTGTTCCAATTGTTCCAGGAACTGCCGAGTTTCAAATATGAAGATTTCAACCATAGGCTCTGCCATACACATCACTCCCGTCTATAGTTATGTAAAAATTAATTCAAAAGAGACACACTCAAAGCACATTTCTATTATTCACTACAAACCCCTATAATTCCTGCTTATGATAATAATTTTTGGAAATTTTGGACCACTGGAGTATAATTATTTAATAAAATAAAGACTTATTCAGGTGTTAATTCCCACGATAAAGGAGAGGATTAGCACCCGTTAGCATCGGATAAAAGGGAGGAACGGAAAATGAAAAAAATACTGCTTATTGCAACCGGCGGAACCATAGCCTCAGTGCAAACAGCCGATGGACTCATGCCGGGACTTGATGGAAAGGGACTCATTGAGCACGTCCCTGAGCTGCGGAATATCTGCCACATTGATACCATGGAGCTGATGAAGCTGGACAGCACCAATATTCAGCCTGAGCACTGGGTACAAATGGCCCGGGCCCTGGAGGCCAATTATGATAAATACGATGGCTTTGTTATCAGTCATGGCACCGATACCATGGCCTTTACCTCCTCTGCCCTTTATTATATGCTGGAAAATCTCGCCAAGCCGGTTATTATAACCGGTTCCCAATTATCCCTTACGGAGGAGGGCTCCGATGCTCCGGCTAATCTCATTACGGCCTTTACAGCGGCCGCCAAGGGACGGCCGGGGGTGTATTTAGCCTTTTACGGAAGGCTTATTCAGGGAAATACCGTGAAAAAGCTTCACACGGAGCAATTTTATGCCTTTAAGAGCATTAATGTGCCTGAGGTGGCTGTGCTGAACCATGGTGAGCTGGAATTTAATCCGGAATATGACCAGTATTTGGCCCAAAATCCCCGCCACAGCTCTGGCAGCCGACTAATAATTCGGGATAAATTGGATACCAGGGTTGCCGTAGTGGATCTCATACCCGGTTATAAAAACGAATACATAACTGCATTGGTGGATGCCGGCTGTCGGGGCATAGTGTTAAACCTGTACGGAGCAGGCGGTATTCCCGGAACGGAATCCCCGGGCAATCTGCTTCCCGCCATTGACTACGCCATTGCCAAGGGGGTAAAGCTCCTAGGGGCCACCCAATGTATCAACGACGGGGTCAATATGGACCGCTATGAGGTGGGAATCACCGCCCTAAAGCACGGTGTAGTGTCCGGCGGGATGCTTACCAGCGAGGCTATGGTGGTAAAGCTCATGCTGGAGCTGGGTGAGCAGCCGTTATCCTCCAATGCACCAGCTGACCGGAGGACAAATCATTGCAAATAAATATGAAGGATAAAATTGTGGTCCTATTACGGGGCGTACCAGGCTCAGGCAAATCCACCTGGCTGCGGGACCACAACCTGGAGGACTACTCCATCTCCCTGGATAAATTGCGATTAATGCTTTCCAACCCGGTTATGACGGAACAGGGCTATTACGAAATTAATCAGGAGGTTTCCGATACAGCCTGGAAAATGGCCTATGAGTGCCTGAAATCCCGCATGAAAAATGGTGGCGTCACCTTTTTTGACGCCACCTTCATGAATGAATATTTGGTTAATTATGTGAAAAATCTGGCCCAGGACTATGGATATACCATCCTGATCATCGACTTTACCTCCATCGGTCTGGCCGAAGCCAAACGCCGCAACGAAACCCGCCGGGGAACCATCCGCTATGTGCCGGAGCATATACTGGACCAAATGTGGGCCGAAGGGGCCACAATGAACCTCCAGCATATTCCACTGGTGGATTACACTCAGGTGGAGGCTCCTAGTTTTCCTTAAATTTCAGCCTGCACCCGTTTTTCATCCACCGTCAGCCCATTTTCCGCAACCTTACAACCGATAAACCATATTTTTACACCAGCGGCGACAGCCTCCTGCCAGGCCACGCCGAAGGCCGGGTGCGTCTCAATATTGGGGCGCACCTCCTTTATTTGGGGCATTTGAATTACGAAGGCCATACCGCACCAATAGCCTGCCTGCCGGGCCCTAATGAGCTCACGGATATGCTTTATTCCCCGCTCCGTGGGTGCATCGGGAAAATAGCCCATTTTCTCCCGCTCCAGGGTGCAGCCCTTGACCTCCAGCAAGCACTTTTCTCCCTTCCGTTCCATATAAAAGTCAATGCGTGAGCTGCCGAAGGTATATTCCGGGCAAATTACATCATAGTCCTGGCGGGACAGCCATTCCGCCATAATCTTGTTGGGGGCCTGGCTGTCTATATTAATCAGGCCAAGCCCGGCCTTTTCCACCGCCACCAGGTCATATCGCGTCTTACGGGCCGGATTATCCGCCTCCGAAAGGATTACCCGGGCATGGGGCAGCAGCAGCTCCCGGCACCGCCCTGTGTTTTTCACATGGACGGTTTCAATATGGCCATTAAGCTCCACCTGGGCAATAAATCGATTGGGCCGCGCAATAAACCGGGCGGGTATTACTTTTTTGTAATGCATATTGTACCATCTTTCCACTTCAAGAATACTTTCCCCTGTTCAGGGTACCTTTCCCCTGTTCAGGGTTCCTCTCCTCCTATTTAAAGGTCCTATCCCCCTTGTTAAAGGATCCTCTCCTCCTGTTCAAGGTTCCTTTCCCCCTGCTCCAGGCTCCTTTCCCCTTGCTCCAGGCTCCTTTCCCCCTGTTCCGGGCTGCTCCCCCCTTGGAGATCCCTGTCCTTCCATTGTAGAACTTCGACAAAAAATGCTTCCCTCCTGCAAAATATTAATAATCCATTGGATGAAAGCTGCCCCTGGCCCTGCCACCGGCCCTTCATACTGTACTCAATAATTTGGTTGTCAAATATGACAGAATTGTCAAAATATTTTATTTTTTGAACAAAAGCTCTTTCATTTGTTTACATAAAGTGCAATAATAAGTCTGGGGATTTTAGTATCGGAAAATCCAAATTGTAAATTGAGGAGGGAGTTTTTGTGATTACTTTTTTATGTGCCCTGGCGGCTCTGTTTTTAGGCTATTTCATTTATGGCCGGTTCGTCGATAGTGTGTTTAAGCCCACTGATAATCCTACCCCTGCATTAGTCCATAATGATGGAGTGGATTATATACCCCTTCCGGCCTGGAAGGTCTTTATGATTCAGCTGCTGAACATCGCCGGTCTTGGGCCAATATTTGGTGCCCTTGGCGGTGCACTGTGGGGACCATCGGTTTATCTGTGGATTGTACTGGGTACAATCTTCGCCGGTGGTGTACACGATTATCTGTCCGGTATGATTTCTGTACGGGAAGACGGCAAGAGCATTGCCGAGGTGGTCGGACATCACATGGGCAGCACCATGCTGTTTGTCATGCGGGTATTTTCCGTGGTATTACTGATACTGGTTGGTACCGTATTCATGACCGGCCCGGCCGGTCTGCTGGCCAAGCTTACCGGCGTGGCCGTTACTATTGTATTGCCATGTGTATTGCTGTATTATTTCCTGGCTACCCTGTTGCCCATTGATACCCTGATTGCCCGGTTCTATCCTTTATTTGGTGCCTGCCTGATTATTATGGCTATTGGCATTATGACCGGTATGCTGTCCGGTGTCGGCGGTCACACCATGCCGGAAATGCAGTTGACCAATCTTCATCCAAAAGGGGATGCCATGCCCATTTGGCCGCTTATGTTCATAACCGTTGCCTGCGGGGCTATCTCTGGCTTCCATTCCACCCAGTCCCCCATTATGTCCCGTTGTATTCAAACTGAGCGTTGGGGACGTCCTGTATTCTATGGAGCCATGGTAGCTGAGGGCATTATCGCCCTTATCTGGGCTGCGGCTGGTATCACCTTCTATGACGGTACCCACGGATTAGCTGATGCTTTGGCCAAGGGTGGTCCCGGTAATGTGGTATATGATATCTGCGTAGGCTTTATGGGCGGCGACGGCAGTGTAACCGGCTATGTGGGAGCAACTCTGGCCATGCTGGGTGCCATTGCCTGTCCTATCACCTCCGGTGATACTGCCTTCCGCAGTGCCAGACTTACCTTGGCAGACTGGTTCAACGTGGAGCAGTCCAAGGGCGTAAAGCGCCTGTTATTCGCCGTACCACTGCTGGCTATCGGTGGAATTTTATCCCAGGTAAATTTTGATATAATCTGGCGGTACTTCTCCTGGACCAACCAGACTCTGGCCATGATCGTATTATGGACCGGTGCCACTTACCTTTATAAAACGAAAAAGGGCAGCATGGCCTGGCTTATGGCAGCCATTCCGGCCACCTTTATGTCGGCGGTAACCTTTACCTACATTCTTCAGGCCAAGGAGGGCTTGCAGCTAAGTACAGCCATCAGCTATCCGGCCGGTATCATCTTTGCCGTTATCTGTGCAGGGACATTTGCCAAAACAATATTGATGAAAAAATAAATTGTGTAAAATTAAATTTTATGCTTGACAACCTGTGCCCATATGATTTATTATGTACCCATCAAGATTAATTGCACACAATTCAATTTAAACCAAGGAGTTGTTTATTATGAGTATTTACGGTAAGACTAAGGGCACTGAGATGGAGCAGGTTGTTGAGTATATGGCGAAGGCCGAAAGCGATGGAGCTATGATGTACCAGTTCCTGGCCCGTATGGCCAGGGAACAGGGGTTGCCAGAGGTGGCCAAGAAGTTTTACAATATTGCTATGCAGGAATCCATTCATTCCGGTTTCTTCTCTGCGCTGAATGGCAAATATGACCAGAGCTTCTGGCCCCTGGTGGCTGAAATTCAGAAGCTGGAGGCCTCTGCTGATCAAAAAATGCCGGAGATGATTGAGGGTCTGCGCAAGCTGGGCCTTCCTGAGGCTGCTGACGAGCTGGAGGTATTTATGGGCCAGGAAACCAATCATGGCAAAATTTTGGCTGAACTCCTGGCTGAGCATGCCCCGGAATGCTGCAAATAATCTGAAGGAGATAATCACGTGACAAACTACGAACAGCTTAAATTGAGCAATCAATTATGCTTTCCCTTATATGTATGCTCCAAGGAGGTAGTACGGAAGTACAAGCCCCTTTTGGACAGGCTGGATCTGACCTACACCCAGTACATCACCATGATGGCTATGTGGGAGCATGAGCAGCTATCAGCCAAGGAGCTGGGCACTATACTCTACCTTGATTCCGGTACCTTGACACCTGTGCTTAAGACCTTGGAAAAAAAAGGCTTCGTAGAGCGTCAGCGTTCAAAGGATGATGAGCGCAGTCTCATTATATCCCTTACCCCAAGCGGTATGGCCTTGCAGGAGCAGGCCGCCTCTGTGCCGGAGGAAATGGCCAAATGTATCGACATGGATATGGAGGATCTAAAGGCCCTGCATAGGCTCCTTCATAAATTCATGGAAACCTCCATAGATAACGACAGCTGCAAATCGTCAATATAGCCCTGCTTCGGCTTCCACCAATTTAACATTAAATTAAATAAAAAAAGCTGGTCAAGAATATATATTCTCGGCCAGCTATTTTTTATAACGCCATTGTTCAAATTTTTCTTCTTTAGAAGAAAAATCTTCCAATTAGCGTTTCCCTTTCAGGACTAGCTCATTGCATTCGCGTCGCTAGGGGAAGGCTCAATTCCGCATTCCGAATTACGCATTCCGCATTAACTTAAATTCCGCATTACTTTAGAAGCTCCATGCGGCGGAGATGACGCCGGAGAGGCCTTTTTTCTTGCCGGCGTAGCCGGTGAGGTTCAGGTTTAAGGTTAGTGGTGAGTCGTCTGGGCGGAAGGTAACACCTATTTCGCCCCGGAAGCTTCCGCCGCTGGTATCAGCCCCGCTTATATCCAAGCCGTTGACATGGCCTCTGGCCTTGCCATCCAGCTCGTGCTCGTAGGCTACGCCGCCGTAGAGGCTCCAGGTGTCACGCTTCATGGTGTAGCGGGTACCTAGGCGCAGGACGCTGCTGGTAATGGCATCCAGATGGTATTCATCACCCTCCACCATAAAGTCGGAGCTGTTGCGCCGGTTGTAGAAGTATTGGCCGTATACGTCCACCAGATTGCCATCCCTCAGCTTGTATTCCTTGCCTACCCCCACATGGAAGCCCAGATAATTGGAGCTGGTGGTATAGCTGTAGCCCTTGCCGGTATTATCCCGCAGGAGGTCGTTGGCGTCCTCATGGACGTTACCGGCCCGGAGGCTGCCCTCCACGTAGAGGCCGTCGGTGGCCTGCCACTTGCCCAGGAGACCGCCGCCGGTATACCGGGCACTGCCGTCCCCACTCTGGGCATTGTCACCGTAAGTGGTATAGTTGCCGGTACCATATTCAAAGAAGGCACCATATTCCATGGAGGACTTCTGCTTATTGTTCTTATGACCTACGGCCAAAATGGCATTCCAGGAGCGGACATCCACATGACTGCCCGTTTCCTGACGGAGCTTGCCGCCGCCAAATTTGGCATAGGCCGCAATGCCGTCGGTGCCGGTATTGGCCTCCAATGCCAGGCCCTCAGTGGCCCCATGGATAAAGTCATTACCGGCCTTCACCAGAGCTACCGAGGCGGCCGCGCCCATTACCGTATTATGGGTCTGGTCACTGGCCCTAAGGCTCTTGACATTGTACAGCACGTTGCCGGTGCCTTCCTCCACCGATACCTCACCGGTACCCTGACCATACATACCAAGCTTGAAGCTGGAGTCTGTGGTTACTTGGGCCGCCTTCTTGGCCGTATCGGTAATACTGCTCTGATCCAGCAGGGTCATGGTATCACCGGTGGAAATGGACTTGGCATTGGTGAAGGTCACATCGCCAGCCTGTACCGCAGCCGCAGACAAATCGCTGTTGGTACCATCGGTAATGGTAATAGCCGCCTTGGTGGTGCTCCATGGTACTACCGCATAATTGATGGTTGCAAAATTGGA
>NZ_CAMYWM010000070.1 GCF_947302755.1 uncultured Anaerovibrio sp. | reverse complement strand
GTCTTAGCACCCGTTAGCATTGGATAAAATGGCATTATTGAGCAGAGATTAATTCTTGATAAACTGCCTGGATGATGATACCATATAATCATAATTATAATAATCGTGATTATATGGTTGAGGTAATGGTATGTTTGTAGGGCGTAAACGAGAGATGGAGTTTCTCCAAAAATGTTATTCTTCACATAAGGCGGAGCTGGTTGTCATATATGGGCGTCGGCGTATTGGCAAGACGGAACTGTTAAAGCAGTTTTCCCAGGGAAAGCAGGCAGTTTTTTATGCATGCACTGAATGTACAGCAGTAGAGCAGTTGGATAGATTTTCTAAACGATTATTGAATACGGGGATGCCTGCAGCTAATTATCTGAATAGATTCGTGGATTGGGATTCAGCCTTTCGCAGCATAGCCGATATACCGGCAGATGGCAAAAAAGTGCTGATTATTGATGAATTTCCCTATATGTGCAAGGGTACTCCGGAAATACCATCTATACTGCAAAATATGTGGGACCATGAGCTGTCTGAACAAAATATTATGTTAATACTTTGTGGCAGTGCAGTAAGCTTTATGGAGGATGAGCTGCTGGGAGAGAAAAATCCTCTTTATGGGCGGGCTACAGGAGTTTATAAGCTTCAGCCATTATCCTTTGTGGAGACACAGGAATTTTTTCCTGAGTATACATTGGAGGAGCAGATTGGAGCCTATGCAATTCTGGGAGGCATCCCGTATTATTTGGAGCAGTTCGATCCCAAAAACGGTTTGGCGGAAAATGTAAAGGCTAATATTCTGCGTAAGGGCTGTGTGCTTTATAATGAGGTTGAGTTTCTGTTGCGTCAGGAGCTTAGAGAAACCAGTATATACAACACAATTATAGAAGCAGTTGCCTTGGGCAATAATAATTTGGCCTTAATTCACAGCAAGACACAGCTGGAGAAAAGTAAAATAACAGCCTATCTTAGAAATCTGATGGAATTGGGCATTGTGGAGCGCGAATTTTCCGTTTTGGCTACGGCAAAAGAACGGGAGGGAAGCCAACGTGGGTTGTATAAATTAACGGATTCCTATTTCAGATTTTGGTATTCCTTTGTATATAGCAGTATTTCTGAGCTTGAGGCGGGAGATATTAATGGAATTTGGCAATATCAGATAGAGCCGCAGCTGCACCAGTTTGTATCGTATAATTATGAAAGGGTTTGTATCGAATATCTTCGCCGAAAAAATCAAGAAGGAAAGCTGCCGTTTCATTTTACGAGGATAGGACGCTGGTGGGATAAAGTAGTTCATACCGTTGAGGGAAAGAAGCAAACCGTTGCCGAGGAAATAGATATAGTTGCTACAGACAGGCTGGGAAAAGAATATTTGCTGTGTGAGTGTAAATTTCGCCGTCAGAAGGCAGATGTGGAGGTTCTCCGGCATTTGCAGCAGAAATTTCCTGTCAATAAATATAAAGGAAAATATCATTATGTAATATTTTCTTTCTATGGTTTTACGGAAGAGCTGGTGAAGGTGGCAGCAGCTGAAAATGTTTTGTTGGCAGAAGATATTAGCGTCGGCGCAATTTAGCTGCCTACTGGTCGGTCGTCATAACCATTTAATAGTCAGTATAAATCCCCATTGCTGTGGATATGTCTTCCCCAGTGGTCCAGAGCTTAGGCCGGAACCTCATATAAATTTCTGCTTTTCTGAATTATTGTTGTAAAAAAGGTCATAGGCTTTTTGCTGCCTATGACCATAAGCTTTTTATAAGTCTTTTTTACAATATCATTTTATCTATTAACAACAACTTTCCCCTTTAGCGGCACGGCGGCCAGGTAGAAGGCAGCAATGTTTACGGCGGATTCTATTAGGAGCCCTGGGGCGGAGGACAGGCCGGCCTCTATGCTGTCATATAAAACAGCACCGAAGATGGTGTAGCCGGCAGTCATTATTAACAGGGCAACCACTAGAGCTGTAAAGGTTCGGATGGATTTTAGCACTTTTTCTTCGCTCACCTTTTCCACAATGAGGGCGAAGGACAGGGCCATAAGAAGCTTTATCAGGATAGTGGGGCCAATCCATAAAGGAAAGCCGCCCAATAAATCCGCAAAGGCAGAGCCGATACAGCCGGCCCATATACCCTGACGGGCACCGGCCAGCAGCACTATCAGAAAAATTGCCGCATCCCCCAAATGGGCATATCCCAGAGGAATAGGAATTTTCGGCACAAAGGTGGCTGCAAATACCACCGCGGACATAACGGCCACCAGACACATTTCCTGGGCCGTCCATTTCTGTTGATTAATTGGCGCAATATGCATATATAATCCCTCCCATAACGCCTACTAAAAATATAGGTTATATATTTAGTCCCTATTATAACCCTTATGATAGGTTTGTCAAACATTTTATAGAGGCGTTTTTTCACAGTTGCGTGTACATTCCCATCGTGATAAAATAATCTAGTTATTTTTGGTGCTGCTGTGTTTACAGCAGCTTATTTTTTGAGGTGACACATAGGGTAGTTATCGACAAGGCTATACTGCATATTTTAGATGTAAATCAATCAAATGAGGTATTTTCTGATGCGCTGCTGGAAATGAATGAGCCTACGGCGGAGTTTATCATTAAGCACGTGGAGAAAACCATAGCCAGCCAGGAGGCCAAGAAGGGAAGCTTTTATGGCAACAGTGAATTCAAGACTTTGCTGGAGGGGTATTTGCAGGGGAATATGGATTTTATTCCATTCTCCCGGCAGGCGGCCGGCAATCTGTACAAGCTGCTGACCACTGCCGAAGCGGTGGCCTCCACGGATTTGCTGATTTGTGATGGCCGGGTGGATGAGGTGCACTATCTGATTATGTTTAAGTGCAACAATCATCAGGGCTATGTTCATCAGATTAATGTGGATGAACAGGGCAAGGTGGCCACGGAGCTGGTGAATAACTACGCTATTTTACCGGGACTGACCCAAAAAATAGATGAATTTGTATTTATCAACTGTGACACCATGGAAATCCTGTCCAAGTCCCGCAAGTACAATATGGATGGCAACAATATCTTTCTGCTTCCGGAGCTGTTTTTGGAATGTGCCCAGGCTCCTTCCCCATCGGAGACCATAAAGGAAATCAACAAGGCCGTAAAGAAGGTAACAGAGGCCTATTGTCAGGATGAAGTGGCGGCGGTTACGGCAGTAAAGAGCTTTATTGCGGAGAACATGGAAAAGGAGGCAGTCCTTGATCCGGTGGCGGTAGGCCGGGAGGTATTTCAGGACAATCCCTCCATGGCGGCGGATTATAATCATGCCATTGAGACTGCCGGCTTTGCGGAACCGGTGGAGGTAAATCAGGAGGCTACCCTGAAGAAGATGAAAAAGCATAAGCTCAGCACCGATACGGGGATTGAGCTGACTATACCTACCGATTATTTTGAAAATACGGATTTTGTGGAATTTTTCAAGGAGGAGGACGGCTCCATGTCCATTACCCTGAAAAACATCCAAAATATTATTAATAGATAGAGCATAGGTGATATATGGTTGTAAATGGAAAATTGGACAACATAAGGGCCGGGGTTATCCAGGAGCTGGAGGCCCTTTATGAGCTGGAAATTCCCCAGGGGCAGATTATCACCCGTGAGGCGGCGGAAAAAATGCTGGAGCTTACGGGGATTTTAGGCCGGGAGGTGGCGGTGTACATCAACCGTAAAGGAGCTGTGGTCCAGGTCTCCGTGGGCGATGACGCTACGGTGGAGCTACCGGATATCAAGCAGCGCAGTACCATCCGCTTATCCGGTATTCGCTGTGTCCATACCCATCCCAGTGCCGACACCAGATTGTCAGCTCCCGATTTATCCTCTCTCAGGAGTATGCGGTTTGATTGTATGGTAGCCCTTGGGCGGAAGCAGGGGGGAAAAATTTACGGCAGTCTGGCCTTTCTGAATGGTGAAATGACCGAAGAGGGGGGCTATGTGGTCAGCGGCACCAAGGAGCTGTCCCTGAAGGAGCTGAACAATATTGATTTGGTTCAGCTTATTGTGCTGGTCAACAGTGCCTTGGGGAAGAACAGGCTAAAGGATACTGGGGAGCAGAGGGAAAAGGCCATTTTGGCCGGGGTATCCTTCAGCAGTCGCCGGGATGAATGGCAGGCAGAGGACTCTCTGGGGGAGCTGCGCGGCCTGGTGGAAACGGCCGGGGCGGAAATAGCTGGTGAGGTTATCCAGAATAAGGATAAGCCGGACAACGCCTATTTTCTGGGCAAGGGGAAGGTGGAGGAAATCGCCATGCTGGCCCAGAATGTGGAGGCGGATTTGCTGGTAATTGATGACGAAATTTCCCCGTCCCAGCAGCGCAATCTGGAGCTCAGCACCGGCCTGCGGGTGGTGGACCGCACGGCACTTATTTTGGATATATTTGCCCAGCGGGCCCGGTCCAGTGCCGGTAAATTGCAGGTGGAGCTGGCCCAGCTGAAATATAATCTGCCAAGATTAGGGGGACAGGGGCTGGTAATGTCCCGTCTGGGTGGCGGCATTGGCACCAGGGGCCCCGGAGAAACCAAGCTGGAAATGGACCGCCGGCGGATTCATGGGCGGATACACGATTTGGAGCAGCAGCTGAGCAAGCTGAAAAATCAGCGGAAGCTGCACCGCAATCAACGAAAGCAGTCCAGACTGGCCTCTGCGGCTTTGGTGGGTTATACCAATGCAGGGAAGTCGACTATTCTCAATGCTTTATCAAATTCTGATGTTTTGGCGGAGGACAAGCTGTTTGCTACCCTTGATCCTACCACCCGTTTGGTGGATTTGGATGAAAAGCAGCAAATTCTCCTTACGGACACCGTAGGCTTTATTCAAAAGCTGCCCCATACCCTGGTCAGTGCCTTTCAGGCCACCCTGGAGGAAACCACCGAGGCGGATTTGCTGGTTCATGTGGTGGATGCCAGTGACCCTAATTACGAGCTGCAAATAAAGGCGGTTATGAAGGTCTTGGAGGAAATCGGGGCTAAGGAAAAGCCGGCCATTTTTGTGTTTAATAAGGCGGACAGGCTGATGGAGCAGGGGGGCACGGACTTTGATGCCCAGCGGATGCTCCAGGGCCGGGAGGGCGTGGTGATTTCTGCCAGAAATGGGGCGGATTTACAAGTCCTCAGGGAGAAGCTGGCCTCCTTCTTTAATCAGGGCAGGGTAATTATGAAATTGCGCGTTCCTTATACGGAGGGCAGTGTGATTACCCGGCTTCATGAGATAGGTCAGGTTCTGGGCACGGATTATGATGAACAGGGTACGGTACTGGAGGTGGAGCTTCCGGTAACCGATGCTGAACCATATAAGGAATATGAAATTTAACGTAGGGAGTAATTATATCTAATGGCATTTTCAGAAGAATTAATTGAATTAAAAAAACAGGTGCTGGCAGAGAGCCAGCCTATGTTTGAACGGGTGGATGCTATTGCCGAGGCCAATACATTAAAGGTGTTGGATGCCATGCGGGAGTGCCAGGTGGGGGAGTCTCATTTTAATACCACCTCCGGCTATGCCTACAGTGATGTGGGCCGCATGAAGGCGGATGAACTGTTTGCCAGGGTCTTTGGGGCCAAACGGGCCCTGGTGCGGGCTCAGTTTGTATCCGGAACCCATACTCTGGCTACGGTCCTCTTTGGTATTTTGCGGCCGGGGGACAAGCTGGTGTCCATTACCGGTGCCCCATACGATACTATGCAGACCGTCATTGGCCATGCTGCGGAAAGCAAGGGCTCTTTAAAGGAATTTGGCATAAAATACGATGAGCTGGATATGGTGGAGGGCAAGGTGGATATGGCCGGTATTGCCGGAAAGCTGACGCCGGACACCAAAATGGTGCTTATTCAGCGGTCCCGGGGCTATTCCATGCGTGACCCATTGAGTATTGATGATATAGAGGCCATATGTGCCGAGGTGCACCGTATTAAGCCGGACTGCGTCTGCTTTGTGGATAATTGCTACGGTGAATTTGTGGATACCAGGGAGCCGGTACAGGTGGGGGCAGATATTATGGCCGGGTCCCTTATCAAGAACCCGGGGGGTGGCATTGCCCTTACCGGCGGTTATATTTGCGGCCGGGATGAGCTGGTGGAGCTGGCCTCCTATCGCCTTACCTCACCGGGGATGGGGGATGAGCTGGGAGCCTCCCTGGCCAACAACCGCATGATTTTCCAGGGCCTGTTTGTGGCTCCCCATGTGGTGGCCCAGGCCATCAAGGGAGCTATTTTTGCCGCTGGTATGTTCACCAAGCTGGGGTATAAAACCTTGCCCCTGCCTACCGAGGTGCGGGGAGATATTATTCAGGCTGTGCAGCTGGATAGGCCGGAAAATCTCATTGCCTTCTGCGGCGGAATTCAGAAGTATTCACCGGTGGATTCCTTTGCCGCTCCTGAGCCCTGGGATATGCCAGGCTACGAGGATCAGATTATTATGGCGGCCGGTACCTTCGTACAGGGAGCCTCCATTGAACTCAGTGCCGATGGCCCCATGCGGCCCCCATACAACGTATACATGCAGGGTGGTATCACCTTCGAGCACGCCGTAATAGGCATTATGGGAGCCGCCCAAGCTATTGCGGAAGTATCCAAGAACCGAAGGTGATTGGTTAATACTTCCCATGTGAAAACGTCCTGCAAAGAAAGAGAGTAAAAAAAAGAGAGTGGCCTGTGTGAGGTTACTCTCTCTTTTCATATTCCTGACATTACATCTGGCGATAGATACCGATTACTTTTCCCAAAATAGTTACATTTTTTTCATAAAATGGCTCCATGGAATCATTTTCCGGCTGGAGGCGGATGCAATCCTTCTCCTTGAAGAACCGTTTTACCGTAGCGGATTCACCATTTACCAGGGCAACCACGATGTCGCTGTTGTTGGCGGTGTTTTGCTGCTTTACCATGATATAATCCCCGTCATAAATGCCGGCATTAATCATGCTTTCTCCCTCCACCTTCAGCATAAAGGTTTCACTGGTAGTGCCAAGGAGATTTTGAGGAAAGGCAAATACCTCCTCAATGTTTTCCTGGGCCAAAATCGGTACCCCGGCTGTTACGGCTCCTACCAGAGGTACATTGACGGTACGTTCCCAAGGCTTGGCCTCCAACAGGTCAATGGCCCGGGGCTTGGTAGGGTCCCGACGGATAAGACCGGCATCCTCCAGCTGGTTAAGATAACCATGTACGGTGGAGCTGGACTTCAACCCAACCGCTTTACCAATTTCCCGGACGGAAGGAGGATACCCCTTTGCCAGAAGAAATTCCTTGATATACTTGTAAATTTGGTCCATGCGCTCATCAGCACAGCGTTTTCGTCCCATTAGTCACACTCCTCACATATTATTGTATAGGTATAGTATATCACATATATGTTCTATTGCAAGTATTATACAAACAAAAGTGCTGCCTTTTTGGTTAAATAAGTGAAGTATTAGTTACAGTTTATATTTCTATTATGGTATAATAGTTGTGACTGTTAACAATGGTCCTGAAGGAGGACGTTAAATGAAACATATACCATATCTTTGTGATGATATAAATGCTTTTTATAAGGTAGTGGACGAATTTGCTGATACGTTACCGGAGTATGGTGATTATTCGTGTATTTTGGCGACTATCTTTGTTGATATCAAGCTGAAAGGCGATACGCCAATGCTTTTGGCGAAGCTAAAGGAGGTCCTGCCCGATGTAAAGGTCATCGGCGGTACAGCGCATGCCAGTATTACTGAAGGGGAGATAAATTATTATGGAATATCAGTGACCTTTTCCGTATTTTCATCTTCCACCGTGGAGGTGTTGCCGGTTCACTGGGAGGATGAACATAGTAAGCAAATTGGCGAGGCTCTATATAGAAAATTAATCGATATGAGGCAGCTTGTGGCAGTGGGCATGTATTCATCGGGCTATGCGTTGAATATGGTTCCATTCTTTAATATATTGTCTCAGCTTCCAACGGATATTATTTTCTTTGGTGGTATAGTCGTAGATGGTACGGTAGGTGTCAATGGTTTTGTTTTTACCAGTGATGAGGTCATAGAACGCGGTCATGTTGTAGTAGCCTTTAAGGGGAAATCATTACAGGCTCATATCGGCTATGGCAGTGGCTGGCGGCCTTTGGGCAAGGTCATGCGGATTACCAGGTTAAATGACGCTAATACCGTTTCGGAAATAGATAATGTACCGGTGCGGGAGATTTACGAGCGGTATCTGGGGATTAGCCAATGGGATGAGTCCTTTATTAAGGAGGCAGTTGTGTTCCCATTTTCTTTGTCGCGAGGCGGTATGCTGCTGTCCAGATTGCCACGTTCATTGTGCGATGATGGCAGTGCCTGCTATGGTGCTGATTTTGTTTTGGGCGAAAAGGTGCGGCTTTGTTATGGTGACCCGGATTTCGTCATATATGAGGCAAGGGCGTTGCTGGAGGATATGGTGAGATTTCAGCCGGAGGGGGTATTTGCGGTCAGCTGTTGGGCCCGCCAGGTATTGTTGCATAAGAATGTCAATGAGGAATTGGAGGCTTGTCGCAAGTCAGCCGCTTCAACGGGCATATATGCCTGGGGTGAATATGTCCGCTCTCTTGATGGCGGTATATATATGAATAATATGTGTCTGTCGATAATCGGCTTGCGGGAGGGCGGCATTACCACCAGCTTCTATGAGAGTAAATCCATGCCGACGGTTCGTCTGGAACGGCGCAGCGGTATTGTCGGTCATCTCATGCACTTTGTTCAGGCGGTGTCCTCGGAGCTGGAGGAAAGCAATAAACGCCTTCATGATATTGCCAAAATCGACTTTTTGACCAATCTCCTCAATCGCGGCGAATTGGAATCGGAAATGAAAAATTCCCTGTATGATTTTCAATTGTCAGATGGCTCCATGACGTTGTTGATGCTGGATATAGATAATTTTAAGGGAATAAATGACACCCTGGGTCATGATATTGGCGATTCGGTATTAAAGAGTGTGGCTGCCCTTATTAAGCAAAATATACGTTCAACGGACATAGCAGGACGTTGGGGTGGCGATGAGTTTATCATCGTGTTTAACAATTGTGACGTTCGGGTGGCGGAAAATGTGGCAGAACGCATCAGAAGCAAAATTATGGGTCTGGCCTCCAAGCTCAATGTTGATAATGTCACGGTGAGCATCGGCATTACCGCCGCCACCAAAAAGGATACCCTTATTTCCCTGTTCCAGCGGGTGGATGCCGCCATGTATAAATCGAAAATCCAAGGTGGCAAGAACTGCATAACGGTGACTTAGATTAATCACAAATAAAAATACACAAATAGGCCCTGATGTCAGGAGATAATCCTTTCATCAGGGCCTTGCTGGTTTTCCTATTGTTTTATTTGAGTACCTCTGTCAACACATCATCAAGGGCATTCAGCACGCTGTTAATATCCTCTTCGGTAACCACCAGTGGCGGCTGGAAGGCCATTACATTGCGCTCGATACCATTTTTGCCGATGATAAAGCCCCGGTTTTTCATTTCCTCCAGCACCATATCCAGTTCCTCAGGGGCTGGGCTCTTGTCTGCATGGACGAACTCAGCACCCCGCATTAGGCCCAGACCGCGGATGTCGCCGATGATAGGATGCTTTTTCTGCAATTCCACCAGACCATCATAGAGCTGCTGTCCCCGCTGTTGGGCATTTTCCATGAGCTTATGCTTCTGAATGTAGTTGATGACGCTGAGACCGGCAATGGTGGATACCGGATTGCCCCCCAGGGTGGAGGCTCCCGGCTTGGTATAGGTATCAGCAATCTTGGCTGATGCGGTAAAGGCGGATATTGGGGCTCCGTTACCCAGGGCCTTGGCCATGGTCATAATATCCGGCACCACATCAAAGTTTTCTATGGCAAACATTTTACCGGTGCGGCCAAAGCCGGTCTGCACCTCGTCAATAATCAGCAGGGCATTGTACTTTTCCAGTATTTCCTTGACCCGCTTAAAGTACCCCTTGGGAGGGGTAACAATCCCCGCATTTCCCTGAATAGGCTCGGCAATCAGGGCGGCCGGGTGACCGCTGGTGGAATATTTTATCAAATCCTCCACTGCATTAGCACAGGCCAAATCACATTCAGGATATTTCTTCCCCAGTGGGCAGCGGTAGCAATAGGCATTGGGGGCAAAGTGAATACCCCCACAAGGATGGGGGTCTGTGCGCCACATCTGAATGCCGGTAACGCTCATGGTCAGCTTGGTGCGGCCGTGGAGACCGTTTCTCAGACTGATAAACTCGTCATTGCCGGTATAAATGGAGGCCAGCAGCATGGCTCCCTCATTGGCCTCGGTTCCGGTGGAGCAGAAGAAGGTCTTTTGTAAATCCCCTGGAGTAACCTCCGCCAGCTTTTCTGCCAGATTAACAAAATTCTCTGTCAGATAAATATTGCAGACATGCTGCAGGGACTGAACCTGCTTTACCACGTTCTCCGTGATTTCCGGGTTGCAGTGACCGCAGTTCATTACGGATACACCGGCGAACATATCCAGGTATTTCCGCCCCTCGCTGTCGTACAAAAACTGCATATCGCCCTTGACGAACTGGCGGGGCTCCTTGTAGAAGTGAGCCAGACAAGGCATGATGTATTTTTTTTTCTTTTCCAAAATGGCCTCAGGGCCAATAGGTTTTTCTAACGACATAAACACCTCTCCTTAATATACTATTAGTATTGTGATAGTGGTTTTCACATTGTCACAATACTAAAGTTTTTTCTTGCGTTTTATATAGTGAAAAAAATCATAACTCGCTTCGCCCTAAAGGACTAGTTTCGCGTCGCTCAAACAAATGATTTTTTCCACTAATATTAAGGAACTGCAACAAAAAACTTCTTAAACGTATTGTGACAAACTGTTCAAACCATCTATCTCAATATGTACTTAATTGTAAAAAGCTTGTGCTCATAACGAATCCTGGGACTGGCGGAAGCGGTATACGCCGATGCCCAGCTTTCTTGGCCCAGCCTCCTGCATTCTCTTGAAGACTGCCTCATCAAAGGCCGGCTGGCCGGCATCCAGCTTATCCAGGGCAGTGCGGTAGGCATTGGTGAGCTCTGCCACCAGCTCCGGCTCATAATCCTTGGCCTCAATGCGGTAGGCAGTCACGCCGTTGAATTTATCCAGATATGGATAGTAGCACAGATCCTTGGTAAAGAGAATATGATTGCGCCCAAACTGGTCCATACGCAGGGGATGAACCCCGCCGACAGCATCCTTCAGGGCATAGTGGCGATTTACAAACTCAGGGTTGATTAAATGCTTGTATGGCAAAATCATGGCGGCAAAATTGTGGTCGCAGATCATGGACTCGTAGGAGCCGTGAACAATAACCTCAATAGGCAGCTGGGACTGCTCCACCAGATTGCGGACCTGGGCAAAGGACAGCTCCAGGGAAGCGGTACCCATGGATATGCCGTTCTTCTTCATAAAGCTGGCCGCCTTGTGGTTAAACAGATTAAAGGAAAAGTCTGCCTGTACAGGCAGGTCGGTGCACTCCTGGGCCAGCTTTAAGGAGCCCAGATTGCTTACCAGCACACCGGCCGGCTTCAGCTCATTGACGGCCTTAAGATACTGCTCCAGCTCGCCACATTCACGGCGCATGGTGGTCCGTGGGGTGCCAATAAGGATTTGGGTATTGTATTTCTTACCGATTTCAATGGCTTTGACCACATTCTTTACGGACCATGGCTTCCTTGGCTTGTAGGCCTCACCGGAAAGATATACCATGTCAGCACCATTGGCGCAGGCCGCTTCCACTGCTTCCAGGTCAGCCACCTGAAGGGCCAGCCGGCGTTTCCCGGTATTTTCTTTATTTATGGCTGGTTCGGCTTTTAAAATTTCATCCTGGAAGCCTGCTTCCTCCACAGCATCGCTGAAAAAGCGGGGCTCACGGGAGCCGTCAAAGCCGATATCACTGGCATCAGGCTGCCCCAGAGCAAAGGTGGTAGTAAAATCACGGGCCCGGTTCTTGTACAGGTCCTGCCAACCTTCTTCGTCCACCTGATATCCATAGGGGTCCTCAATATAGGCATCAATAGCCTTTCGGTAGGTGGCCACAATGCGGCGGACAAAATCAGCCGGGCGCATACGGCCCTCAATTTTAAAGGAGAACACACCAGCCTGAATGAGTTCAGGTATATTTCTGTACATACACATATCCTTGAGGGCCAGCTTATAATCGTGCTGGTCATCCTTATCCAGGATTTCACCCGTGTCCTCGTCAATGAGCTTGTAGGCCCAACGGCACGGCTTCAGACAGCGCCCCCGGTTGCCGCTCTGGCCAAATAGTACGCCGGAGTGGATGCATTGGCCGCTTTCGGCGATGCACATATCACCATGCATAAAATACTCGATTTCCAGACCGGTTCTTTCCTTAAATAAAGACATTTCCGAAAGGGTCATTTCCCGGCCCACCACAATACGGGTAATGCCATATTCCTTCAGCTTCTTGATGGCGTGCTCGTTGTGGGTATTCATCATTACGGAGGTGTGGAACGGAATGGTGATGCCCATTTCCCTGGCAATCTCCAGCACGGCAAAGTCCTGGACCAAAATGGCATCGGGACGGATTTCATTGAGATAAGCCAGATATTCCTTTAGTGGCTCGATTTCATCATCACTGATAAGGTTGTTCAGGGTGATGTAGAGACACACATCATGGGCATGGGTGTACTCAATGGCCTTTTTCAGCATCTCATCATCAAAATTGGTTTCCTTGTTCCGGTGCATGCGCATATTGAAATGCTTGCCCCCCAGATAAACAGCATCAGCACCTGCTTCCACGGCAGCCACCAGGGCCTCCCAGTTGCCGGCCGGGGCCAAAAGTTCCACTGATTTACGGTTTAAAATCATTTTATGTTGCTCCTTTATATTGAAATGTTTTTATCTACTATGAAATCTTAGCGAATCAAATCCGAAGGATGCAGAAGAGCTTTAGATTTCGTGTAAGGGCTGATGAAAGCCTATGTGCTTTCATCTTGCTTACTATAGAAATTTAGCACACTAACTCTTAGTATAACAATTTTTGGTAAAATAATAAAGCTTTCGGCTGTCCCTTGTTTGGTTGTATTCTACATGAAGTGAATATCCATGCTGTCTTGATCAAGGAGAAAATCATATACACTAACTACTAACACACCAGCATTATTATAGAGTGGTGCAGCTGCATCCTTCGTAACAATGATTTTCTTAAATCCATCACCGGTATTTACTAAAGACCTTTATTCCTGAATCATCTTTTCCTTATCTGGGATCCCATAAGCAGATTGAATATAACGAGCTTTAAGATGTCCCCCACCTCTTTAGGTGGGGGAAAACAAACT
>NZ_CAMYWM010000069.1 GCF_947302755.1 uncultured Anaerovibrio sp. | reverse complement strand
CTTTTGGGCATATTTTAAAACCGGCAGAACCACCTTATTGTTGTCAAAAAAATGCATATGCCGGTTAAAGCGCTTATTAACCAAATCGTTTAACAATTCCAGCTGAAAATGCTTTTCCTCTGTACTGCTGACAATATGCCAATATACATACAGGGTAATATTCAGCTCCTTAATAAAGGTCACATGATTCATGGCCCGGGAATCCCCTTCCTCCAGGCCCAGCCCCATGGCTATCCGTACCGCATCCTCCGTGTCACTGCAGGCAGCCGAGGGACGCAGGCTGAACATGAGGCAGTTGTTATGGGCAATACTGTTTCTCAGGGCCTTCACCACATTGAGATACTTGGTTTCCACATGCTTTTGCTGATATTTTTCAAAATACAAATCATACAGGTCAATAAACTGGGAAAAGGTCTGTACCTCAATAATATTCCACACCGCAAAATTGCCATTATATTTTTCAATAAGTCCCTTGGCGTATTTTGACTGATGGCGGGACAGCTCCCTGTCCAGATATTTGTGCTTCTCCATATATTCCGTAACAATCGAATACCCATTTTCCTTTTTATTTTTGGCCAGGGCATTCAACAGCTGTATTTTGGCGTAATGCTCCACATCCTGCACCAGATTAAACATAACCCGCCGATAATACAAATCAATGAGGGACAGCTCCTTCAGGTAGGCAAACTCCAAATCAATATACCGGGTGCCCACACCACTTTTTTTAATTTTTTCATAATTCTCGGCATAATGCTTAAGGCGAAAATAATATGTATGCTTGGCCAGATATTCCAGGGCCTCTGGTTCCTTTACTATATTAAAGCCAATATTTTGGGACTTCATCTGCTGAATTTGCCCCTGAAGATTGAGTTTATTATGAGCCAAAAGAGTCTACTCCTTTTCTCCATATAATTCCAGATACTTCTTTTCGTTTCGTAAAACGCCTTTTACATACATCTCCGTTTCCCGAAAGGGAATGGCGGAAATATCATCAAAATTGTAATCCCAGCCATAGGTCTCCATCCACTCCTCTACATTGCCATGACCGGCGTTATAGGCCGCCAGGGCCAATATCTTATTGCCATGGAAATCCCTGAGAAGACGGGCCAGATACCATGACCCGTAGTAAATGTTCATTTCCGGAGCCTCCAGCCGCTCCACAGTATAGCTGCCATCCTTCATCTCCGCAGCAATCCATTGGGCAGTATCAGGCATAAGCTGCATAAGGCCAATGGCCCCTGGGGTGGACACCGCATTATTTTTAAAATTGCTTTCAGATTTTATGACAGCAGCCACCAAAAACTCATTTACATTATTTTCTGCACTGCACACCTGAACAATACTGCGGTAATGGTAGGGAAACATAAAGGTCTGCTGAACACTTTTCTGCTGCATCACAAAGAAGGCCACGAAGGACATGAGCAGGATGATTATACCTACAGCACAGCTCCAGGTCCTTCTCTGAAATTCTTTTTTGCGGCGTAGATACTCCCGGCGACGTTTTAAACGTTCGTCTTCACTGTCCATTCTCCACCTCCTCACCTCATGCTGCTCAGCTGCACACCAAGCTGATGGCGCAACGCCTTTCGGTCTCCATTATTGTCAATGATAACATCACTTAATTGTTTCTTTTCTTCTATGCTCATCTGGGCATCAATGCGCCTAAGGGCCTCCTCCCGGCCAAAGCCGTTACGGGCCATCAGCCGCCGCAGCTGTGTGCCACGGTTTACATAAACCAGCCATATTTCATCAGCTATTGTATCGTAGCCTGCCTCGAAGAGCAATGGCACATCAAGGAAAATCACCTTTTCCCCCCTATTTTGTGCCTTATCGGTCTGGGAGAGCATTTCCTCCTTTATCAGGGGATGAACCAGGCTATTGATTACCGCCAATTCCCTTTGGTTATTAAACACAATATCCGCCACAGCCTGACGGTTCAGGGTTCTGTCAGCATTTATTACCTGTCCCCCGTAGCGGGAAAAATACACCTGCCATATCGGTTGGTCAGGCTCCGCCAGCTGCCAAGCAATTTTATCACAGTCCACCACCGTAAAGCCCTGTTGGCGGAGATACTTGGTTACCGTACTTTTGCCGCTGGCAATACCGCCAGTCAAACCAATAATCTTCATAATTGTCAGCTTCCTTAATTATTTTAAGCTATCATTTCAGCTGTTGGCAGGCTGGACAGAACACGGTACCCCGTCCCCCCACCTTGATTTTCTTCATAATGGTTCCGCATTTAAGGCAGGGCTTGCCCCCACGCCCATAGGCATACAGATGCTCCTGATGACTGCCCTTTTCACCATTGCCGTCCCGGTAATCCCGGAAGGTGGTGCCACCATCATTTATACCATCCTCGATTACCTTATTAATGGCGGCAAACAGCGCCTCTGCCTGATCCTCCTCAATGGAATCCGGGGAGGTCATGGGGTGAATGCCGGCCAAAAACAAGGCTTCATCCACGTATATATTCCCCAATCCGGCGATATTGGACTGATCCAGCAGAAAGGTCTTAATGCTCCCCCGCTTGGCGGCAAGAATTTTCTGCAGATAGGCCAGGGTAAAGGCCTCAGACAAGGGCTCCGGCCCCAATTCCGCCAGCCCCTTTATCTGTGGCAGCTCCTTCTCATTCATAACGTAAATGGTACCCAAGGTGCGGCTATCTGCGTAAACCAGCTTGCTGCCATCTGAAAAATCAAATATAATCCGGCCATAATCCGGCAGGCTCTCCCCCTTGGGACAATAAATAACCTGTCCCGTCATCCGCAGGTGAAAAATCAGGAAAAAATCATTGGTGGTCTTCATAATAAGGTATTTTCCCCGACGCTCCAGCTTTTCAATGGAGGAAAACAGCAAGCGATACATAAATTCACCGGGAGTAGGCCACTTTATCTGACGATCCAACAAAATCTCTATCCGCTTAATTTTCTTCCCGATAAGATTTGGCTCCAATGAGCGTTTTATCGTTTCAAGCTCCGGCATTTCTGGCATATACTAATCCTCCTACTACTTGGCCTCAGCCCAATTTTTCCCCATATTTATATCTATGGACAGGGGTACACTTAATTCTGCAATATGCTCCATGGCCTCCTTCAGAATGGCTTTTACCTGAGGAATTTCCGGCTCCGTTACCTCCAATACCAGCTCATCATGGACCTGTAGGAGAATTCTGCTCTTTAGATGGGCCTCCTTAAGCATGGTGTGGGCCTTAATCATGGCCAGCTTAATAATATCCGCCGCCGTTCCCTGAATAGGTGTATTCATGGCCATACGCTCCGCCAGCATGCGCTGGGTATAATTACTGCTGTTAATGGACGGCAGCTCGCGACGCCGGCCAAAGGCCGTCTGAACATAGCCCTTGGCATGGGCCTCCTCCACCACCTTATCAATAAAGGCCTTAACCCCTTTGCATTTTTCAAAATAGCTGTCTATATAGCCCGCCGCCTCCTTGCGGGTAATCCCCAAATCCTGGGACAGGCCATAATCACTCATCCCGTAGACAATACCAAAATTTACGGCCTTGGCATTGCGGCGCTGGCTGGGGGTAACCTTCTCTATGGGTATACCGAATACCTCAGCCGCCGTCCTGGCATGAATATCCTCGTTACGGCTAAAGGCCTGAATAAAATTCTCATCCTGGGACATATGGGCCAATACCCGCAGCTCAATCTGTGAATAATCGGCACTGAGCAAATAATCATAGCCCTCACCGGGCTCAAAGAGCTGACGTATCTGTTTGCCTTCCTCGGTCCGCACGGGAATATTCTGCAAATTCGGATCCGAGCTGCTGAGGCGGCCTGTGGCCGTAACCGTCTGATTAACGGTGGTATGCACCCGGGCCGTCCCCCCGTCTATAAGCTGATTTATGCCATCCAGATAGGTGGTCTTCAGCTTGTTCCACAGACGGTAGCGCAATATCTTCTCAATAATGGGATGCTCACCCCGCAGCTGATTTAATACCTCGGCATTGGTGGAATAGCCGGTTTTGGTCTTTTTAATCACAGGCAGACCCAGGCCTTCAAAGAGAACCTCCCCCAGCTGCTTGGGGGAATTAATATTGAAATCCCGCCCCGCCAGCTCATGGATTTCTGCCTCCAAATCAGCTATTGTCCTGCCAACACTTACGGACTGGTCCAGAAGCTTGCGGCGATTGACGTATATACCATTACCCTCCATATCCGCCAGTACCTCCACCAGGGGCAGCTCCATATCAAAATACAGCTTGTCCAGCCCCTTGTCATGTATGGTTTGAAGCATTTCATTGCTGATGCGCTCCATGGCCAGGGCCTGCCAGGAAGCCTGCTCCTGAACCCCTGCCTTCTGGTCCGGTGCCGTCAGGGACGGTGCAAAGGAAGCTGCCAGCTCCTCCATATCGTATTTGCTGCTTGCCGGATTGAGGAGATACCCCATGAGCTCCAAATCATACACCCTGCCTTTTACCTCCAGGCCGGCATGATAATAATTTTTCAGGCCATGAAGGTATTTTTCCACTGCCCCGTCACTGAGCAATGGCTTTATAGCCTCCCAAAGCTCGTTGTCATCGGTGTTCTCCACTGGAAACAGGGATGCTGACATTATATCATCTCCGAGGGCTATATGCATGAAATAGCGCCGGTCATTTACGGCAATTCCCAGTCCGGCCAAAGACATGGCAGGTGCCTGGCCGCTGAATAGGGCAGACAGACAGACCTTGCCCGCCTGTTGACACTCCTGCACCAGCTGTCGGGCCTGGCTGACCTCACTGATAAGGGTACAGGCCGGAAGCTCGGCCATGGGGGCCGTCTCCACCCCTTCAGCATTATTAATAAAGGGCTGAATGGCCTTCAGCATAGATTTTATATTATACCGGGTATAAAATCGGATAAGCTCATTGCCATCGGTGTGGATTTTAAAGGCCTCCCCATCAAATTCCACCGGCACATCCAGGCGGATAGCCGCCAATTTCTTGGACAAAACCGCCATTTGCTGATTTTCCCGGATATTCTCCTTTAATTTCTTGCCGGCGATTTCCTCCACATGCAGGAGCACCTCCTCCACAGTGCCGTAGGCCGCCAACAATTTGATGGCAGTCTTTGGCCCCACCCCCGGAACCCCGGGAATATTATCGGAGCTGTCCCCCATAAGCCCCTTCATATCAATGAGCTGAATGGGGTCCAAGCCATCATATTCAGCCTGAAAGGCTGGAACATCATATACCGTCAGCTCAGAAATCCCCTTCTTGGTAAACAGCACCTGCAAATCAGGCTTAACCAGCTGCAGGGCATCCCGATCCCCGGTGACCACATAGGCCTCACAGCCATTGTCCAGGGCCTTGTTGGCCAAGGTACCAATAATATCATCGGCCTCATAGCCGGCCATTTCAACAAAAGAAATACCCCAGGCCCGGGCCAGCTCGTGGAGAAGGGGAATTTGGCTTAATAATTCCGGCGGCGTCGGCTTTCTGGTGCCCTTATATTCCGCAAACATGTCATTGCGAAAGGTTTTTTTCCCTGCATCAAAGGCGATGACCAAATAATCAGGCTTCCATTCCGTCATAAGCTTCACCAGCATGTTGGAAAAGCCGTATATAGCATTGGTAAATTCCCCGGATTTTGACTCCAAAAGAGGTAATGCATAAAATGCCCTGTATAAAAGGCTGCTTCCATCCAGAATAAAAAATTTATTTTTCAAACCGATACCTCCATCCGTACACCATCCACGACCGGGCACAAGAAAGCAGAGATATAACATACCTCTGCTTTTGAAAACCTTCTTACTTGAGTTATTTAGTTACAGGCTCAACATGTCTGGTATATTTGAATAGTTTAATTATTTTTCTTCATTGTCTTTTTAGTTGTTTGGGACTGGGCGGCATTGCCGGAGCCGGCTTGCTCTTCATGCTGCTGAGTCGCCAGACGGCTACCGGCCGGGGTACGGCTGCGAACCATTTCCTTTAGGGCCGGGTCCGCCTGCTTAGTCTGGTCACCCTGCTTGGCTTGGTCACCCTGCTTAGCTTGGTCACCCTGCTTGGCCTGGTCATTCTGATTGGCCTGGTCATTCTGATTGGCCTGGTCATTCTGATTAGACTGGACAGTTTGCTGTGGGGCCGTTTGCTGTGGCATTACAGTCTGCTGTGGGGCCATTTGTTGTGGCGTTACAGTTTGCTGTGGGGCCGGCTGCTGTGGCGGGGCAGACTCCCTTAAATGATTTGACGCATATACCATTACATTATTGGAGTATTTGCCCCCGCTAATATCAAACAGGCTCTCAGCCTCATCGGCATTTATGTAGAGAACCGACTTAAAATCATTGACCGAAGCCATCCCATAGGCGGTTTTCACCATACCGGCCTCCTGGTTGGCATATATCGGCATACGCAATGCTTCAGCCACCTGATACACCGGCAAATAATATATACCATCCTTCTGAACAGCCTTCCAGTCCAGCTTCTTGCCGTCAATAATCAAGCTGTAAGGCTCGGCAACATAATTGGGCTGGCCATCGGCGGCATCCAAATTTTCCTGAATGGACTCATCACTTTCAAAATACTCCACCCCGTAGCCATGGAGCCAAGCGTTCACCTGGGCCACTGTAAGGGGCTGACAATCGTAGGCATCCGGATAAATATAATACACTACCATGCCATCAGGAGCCTTTTCCATAACACAGCGGTTATAATAAACCTCCACAGGAGTACCAACATCCACCCGTTCAAATAAATCCTCCACATCCGCCTCCCGCATTCGGATACAGCCCTTGGAAGCATATGAGCCAATGCTGGATGGATTATTGGTGCCGTGTATACCATAATACCCGTTGAAGCCAATCCACCGATACCCCAATGGATTGTCCGGCCCGGAAATAACCACATTATCGCGGTCAGCCGGGTCAACCCAGGTTGGATTTACCTCCATATCCACCACCGTATAATAACCTACCGGTGAAGGGGTGGAAGCCTTGCCGCAGGCAATGGGATACAGTCTGGACTTAACTCCCTGCTCATACAGATACAGGCCGCGGCTGGCCAGATTTATCAAAATCTTCGTTCCGTCATTAACCTTGGAAATCAATGCCTCCTCATGATGGTCCTGCTCAGCCGTTCCCTGTGAGGTGGCCCCATTGGCCGCCGGAGCCGTTTCCTGTTGAGCTGCAGCATTGACCGCCGGAGCCGTTTCCTGTTGGGCGGCAGCATTGGCCGCCGGAGCCGTTTTCTGTTGGGCGGCAGCATTGGCCGCCGGAGCCGTTTCCTGTTGGGTGGCGACATTGACAGCCGGAGCTGTCCCCGCGCTATTTGCCGGATCTGCCGCCCATGCAGTTCCCGTTACAAATAACGACACTGCACAAAGAATGGCAGCAATTTTCTTCGATTTAAAACCCATAATATTCATCCCCCGGATAAAAATAAAATTCCACTGTCTAGTTTATCATGGCAACATACATTTTTCAATGTCAAAACACAATAAAGGCCCTTCTCAGATGGGCACTGAAAAGGGCTCCGCCAGCTTCACCAATTACTCTTTTCAAGTGATTGCTTCCACTTTTTGTGTGAATGGCCGGCTTTATAGACTGCCATGGGAATTATCAGGCTGATCAGCCCCAGGTAAATGGTCTCCCGCAGCTCCGGCTCCGAAGCCACAATAATTATACATATAACCTGGGTCCATATACCAAACTGGGTCACAAAGGGAAACAAGGGAGTCTTATACCGCAATCTGTCCACCGAATTTCTGGCCTCACAGTGCCTGCGGAAATTGTATTGACTCCAGCATATGGAAATCCAGGCAACAGCTCCGGTAAAGCCTGACAGGGACAACAGATAGGTATAGGCCATATCACTTGTATCAAAGCTATACAGCAAAATTATCAGCCAACAGGTGGCGATGGTTACTATTACTGAATTCTGGGGCATGCCATTTTTATTGAGCCTGGACAGGCTCTTTGGGGCCATGCCGATTTTGGATAAGGAATAAAGGGCCCGGCTGGTACCATAAAGACCGGAATTGGTACAGGACAGGGCCGCCGTCAGTACCACAAAGCTAAAAAAGGCGGCAAATTTATCAAGGCCATAATAGGACAGGGCCACGGCAAAAACACTTTCCTCCAGACTGGCCTTATCCCATGGCAAAATGGAAATCAGCACGGAAATGGGAATAATATACAGGGCGATAATCCGCCAGCTCACATTCCGCACTGCCACAGGAATACTCTGCTCCGGATCCTCACATTCACCGGCCGCCAACCCAATGATTTCCGTTCCCTGAAAATTTACCAAAATAATGGTCATGGTAACGATAATGGCCCAATACCCATTGGGGGCAAACCCGCCGCTGCCCAACAGCAGGGTGGTTCCCAAATACCCCTGGTCGCCGATTATACCTAAAATTATCAGGACACCAACCACCGCAAAGGCCATAAGGGCAAAAATCTTTATAATAGCCAGCCAAAACTCACTCTCACCAAATTTGTCCACCTGAAACAGATTAATCACCGTAACCAGCAGGCAAAAAACAATTGCCCACCACAGCTGGCTGACCTCCGGCACGAAATTATTCATAATAATACCGGCGGCAATCATTTCCGATGGAACGTAAGAAACCCATGTAATCCAGTAGGTCCAGCCCACCCCACAGGCCCATGTGGGATTAATGTACTTTCTGGCATAGGTTATAAAGGAGCCTGCTATAGGTTCAGCCACTGCCAATTCGGCCAGGCACAGCATGACGCACAATACGATGGCTCCCCCCAACAAATAAGAGACTATGGCGGCCGGTCCGGCCTTTTCCAAAATATAACCTGTACCCAGGAAATATCCGCTGCCAATTACCCCACCTAAGGATATAAGCTGTAAATGGCGATTTTTCAATCCCCGGTTCATTTCCTTTTCTGTCATTGCCTCATTAACACAACCTTCCATTCATTACCTGCAGCAGGCCCTCATCAGGTGCAGCACTGCATCATTTGCCAAATCCGCTCTGCTAAATATTATGTCAAAAGCTTTTTGTGGTCAGGCAATTTATCCCAGTGGCCAAATCGGCCATGCTGGATATTTTTAAATCTTTTTTGGTCAGACAATTTATCCCAGTCGACCTATTTATCATCAGCGTCCTCCTGATGCTGGCTGCTGTTGTGCCGCTTGTTGTATATCATCAATGCGATGACCGCCACGACAATTCCCAGCATACTGGTTACAGCAGATATGTCCTCTGGAGCCAGCTCAGATATCAGCCAAAAAAGGAGCACTGCAGCCAAACATAATTTCAATATATCCATCCACCATCATCCCTTCACTAATTACTCATTTCAGTATTGTACCATTTAATTCCTGATTTTTAAATTTTTAATCTTTTTTTAATTTTTATCTCATACTTATTTAATTTGAAAACAATAAAATAGTACCACATCATAGGATAGAAGCTTTCTATCCTGTGACAGGTTAATCAAGGTTAATGTAACAAGCAAACCTCTCCATTTGTATGTTGCGATAATTAGCCTTGATGTAAATCCCATTATCATTCCTTCTCCGTAAGAAGTCCCTTTTCTCCAAGGGGCTTCTTTTATTGTGTTTTTTTGCTATCTATATTAAAATTGTAGGATAAAATGCATCTTATTCAGGTGAAGTTAAGCTCCATCCTGATATATTCGAATTTTACCTGTTATGACGCATAAAATGTAAAGGAGATTTGTAAAACATGAAGGATGAACCTCAGCAGCTGGCGGAGGCTGCAGCAAAGCTTAAGATTGTGCCCGGCACCAGTCACTTTTATTGGGTGCTGTTTAAATCCACCTTTCTCATCAGTGCCTTTACCGTAGGAGGCGGCATGGTTATTATTCCACTGCTGAAGAAGAAATTCGTGGACGAATACGGCTGGATTAACGACAAGGACACCCTGGACATTACGGCCATTGCCCAATCCCTGCCGGGAATAATGGCGGTGAATGCCTCCATTATGCTGGGCTATAAGATGTCCGGCCTCCTGGGAACCCTGGTAACCATCCTGGCCACCATTCTTCCTCCCCTGATTACCATTACCATCATCGCCTTTTTCTACGACCTGTTCGCCCATAACCATTATGTGCAAATGCTGTTAAAGGGCATGCAGTGCGGGGCCACAGCCGTTATTATTGATGTAGGGCTCAACCTGGTATACAAGCTCTTTAAAAAGAAGCTATTGCTGCCCATCTTAATCGCCCTGGGCACCTTTGTGGCCTCCCTGTGCTTCAAGGTTAATCCGATGTACTGCGTTCTGGTGGATGCCATTATCGGTCTTATGCTGCTCAGAGATCCAAAATACAATTAACAAGGAGACCCTGAAATGAACATATTACTTTTACTGTATTGGGAATTCTGTAAAATCGGCCTGTTCTGCGTGGGAGGGGGCTATGCCTCCCTGCCCTGGATTCAGGCGGCGGTGGTAGATGATTATCATTGGCTTTCCTTGACTGAATTCATTGATATTTTCACCATTTCCCAGATGACGCCGGGCCCCATCGGCATAAATGCCGCCACCTTCGTGGGAACGAAAATTGCCGGCACCCCGGGAGCCATTGTGGCCACCCTGGGCTTTATTACACCATCCCTTATTTTATGCCTCCTCATTACCTATCTTATGAAAAAATATGGGGAGCTCAGCGCTATAAAGGGTACCCTGAACGGCCTTCGCCCGGCGGTTGTGGCCTTGATTTGCACGGCGGGCCTCAGCTTTATCTGGCTCTCCCTATGGAACACTGAAACCATGCCAACGGATTTTGCCGACTTTGATATAAAGGGCATAATCATCCTGCTCCTGGCCATGATTGCCGTCAAAAAAAAGGTAAGCGTCATCACCCTGCTCTTTGGCAGCGGAATAGCCGGTTTAATCCTTGGATTACTGCTGTAATTTTAAAAAAGGCCGATGCGTAATGCATCAGCCTTATTTTTTTAATCAAGCCTTATATCATAAAGCTTTTTCGACAATTCCAGCATACCCGGGTCATCGCTGCTGTTCAGCCAGGTAATGTGGCCCGGCTCCGAAGAGGGATTAAGCAGGTTTCGGGCGTACAGCCGCCTTCTGAGCTGTCGGGCCGTCCCCGCCGCCCCATCAAAGATTTTTACCTCGTTATTGAACAGCTCACTGATCACCCGACGGACAAAGGGATAATGGGTACAGCCCAACACCACTCCGTCCACCCTTTTGCCCTCCAGCTTATTAAAATGCCCCATAAGAAATTTTCTCAGCTCCGGGGAATCCAGCTCGCCCCGCTCCACAAACTCAGGCAGACCGGGGAGAGGCATTTTAATGATTTCCGCCCTGTCCTTCCAGGCCTCCATAAGGGTGGCAAATTTTGTCTCCCGCAGGGTAGCCTCGGTGGCCAGCACCAGCACCCTGCCTCCGGGACAATTAATAACTGCCGGCTTCAGGGCCGGCTCTATGGCAATAATCGGCAGCTGGGGATATTTTTCCCTAAGGCGTTTTCCGGCGGCACTGCTGGCTGTATTGCAGGCAATAACCACTGCCTTTACCCCCCTGTCCAGCATATCCTCCACCACATGGGCAGTCAGCTCATATATTTCCTCTGTAGTGCGGCTGCCGTAGGGAGCATTTTTTGAATCTCCGTAAAAAATATAATCTTCATGGGGCAGCAGCCGGGTAATCTCCCGCAGAACGCTGATTCCTCCCATGCCCGAATCCATAATCCCAATTGGATTTTCCCGCATCATATTATCTATATCCTTTCCGCGAATATCTCTTTTTAACTTATACATTATACCCCAATTGTTCAAATTTTTCTTCCCCCGGTGGAAAATTCTTCCCCATAAATCCTCCCTCTATAATGGCCCCGCTATTGATTTACGGGATTTTCTTGTATACAATAAGGGGTGGTGAATAATTATGAATATACGCGATGATTTTCTACTGTACAAAAATGACAATATTAATCAAAATGTGATGCTCAGTGCCAAAAGCAAGCGCCGAATGAAAAAAGCCAAGGCGGATAATACCCTGAAATCCTATTCGGCAGATTGGAATGACTTCACTTACTGGTGCGAGGTCCATGAGGTATCGCCGCTGCCCTGCACCCCGGAAACCATAGTGAATTATATCAACGACCTGGCAGATCACGCCCATGCCAATACGGTGTCCCGGCGCATTACCGCCATATCAGAAAATCACATTGCCGCCGGCTTCCATGACAACAACCCCGCCAAGGATGGCATGGTACGCAATGCCATGCAGGCCATCCGCCGGGAAAAGGGCACCTTTCAACACGGCAAGGCACCTATCCTCATGGAAACCATGTCCCTGCTGGCTGACTTGTTTGACGCCGGGGATTTGGTATCCCTGCGGGACAAGGCCCTGCTGTTCCTGGGCTTTGCCGGAGCCTTTCGCCGCTCGGAGCTGGTGGCTGTTCAGATAAAGGATATTACCTTTTCCCCCCAGGGAATGGTTATCTTTATTCCCCAATCCAAGGGAGACCAGCTGGGCCATGGCAGCCAAATCGCCATTCCCTATGCTCCGGACCCCCATACCTGTGCGGTAACTGCCGTTCAGGACTGGATTGAAGCCGCCAACATAAAGGATGGCCCCCTGTTCCGGGGCTTTAAACGCAATCTGGAACCCCGCAGCACCCAGCTGTCCGATAAAGCGGTGGCCACCATCGTCAAAAAATACATGGGAATGCTGGGAATGAATCCGGATGATTTTGCCGGCCACAGCCTGCGCCGGGGCTTTGCCACCAGTGCGGCCCAGCACGACCTGGATGCATTGTCCATTATGCGCCAGACCAGGCACAAATCGGAAAAAATGGTCCACCGGTATATTGAACAGGGTAATCTCTTTAAAGAAAATCCCCTTAACCGCATGTATGGAACCACACCCAGAAAGGATTAACTGTCGATGTCTAAATCACCTAGTAAATTTTTCATGCTCTTCGGTATTTTTCTGATTTTATTGGGCGGCTTTGGTTGGGGCTTTACCTATGTTTTTGACCATCGCCCCGCCGATAATCTGTCCGGCTATTGTGATATAGATTTTCAGACCGGAGTAGATATAAACGGTAAGGTAAATTCCGCCACCCTCACCCTCCAGGATTACCGCTATTCCAGTGCCAGTCTGCTGCCGGCCATTACCATGATATGCGATGATGAAATATTCACCATGGAGGCGGTGGTACGCCAGACGCCCCCCAGCTATTCCTTTGCCTTTTACAATGATAAAACCACTTTAAAAAATACCAACAAGCTCTTTGTGGAATTTCCGGAAAAATCCTTTGAGGCCATGCGGAAGGCCCAGGTTATCACCATTCAGTTCGCCTACGATAACGGGGATAAGGTGTCCCTGCCCCTTAGTGAACCGGATATGGGCTAC
>NZ_CAMYWM010000068.1 GCF_947302755.1 uncultured Anaerovibrio sp. | reverse complement strand
TATGAGATTTTCACCTTTTTTTATTGGCATCTAAATTATATCCGTGAATAGTAACTTACATTATTATTGAATGAGACTTATTCAGTGGAAGATTTATAGGCCCATTGAATGAAGTCGAATTAATCCAGAGCATATGGGTGCTTTTCTCCCACCTTGGAGGAAGGAGACTTAGCACCCGTTAGCCTGGGATTAAAGTTAGAATAATTCACATGGTACTTTTATCTCCCCCTGAATTTAACTGTACAGCTGCCGCCTCCCGGCATCCCTTAGTGAAAAAATGAAATTTTATTTTTTGACCTATTGACTTTTTGACTTATTCGTGTATAATAACAATTGAGGAAAGGGAAAAGCCCAAAGGGCCCCACCTCAGCCGATTAAATCAAATATCTAAAATGAAAGGGGATCGTTATTATGTTTGGCTTAGTTCCATTTGCTATGAGAAAGGATTTGGCAAGAGAGGAAGACGGCTTCGATCGCCTGTTCAACTGGATGAACCAACCACTTTCCAGCTTCTTCAGCGATACAGGCTTTACCGGCAAATCCTTCAGCGTCGATGTAAAGGATAATGGTGACAGCTATGAGCTGAAGGCTGAATTACCGGGCTTTGCCAGGGAGGATGTTCATCTCTCCTATAAAGATAATTATCTTTCCATCTCCGCCAACAAGGAAAGCTCCAAGGATGAAAAGGATGATCAGGGCAATTACATTCGCCGTGAACGGTACTGCGGCAGCATGAGCCGTTCCTTCTACATCGACAACATCGATGAGAACAAGTGCAATGCGGAGTTTAAGGATGGCATACTCACCGTAACCATGCCAAAGCTGGCTGCACCAGTTGAAGTCGTTACCGAAGAAATTCCAATTCGTTGATGGGCATTAACAAGCTAAACAAGGCATTATCACCATGACTTAATGGAGGTGATGCAGATAAAAGGATACGTGAAAAAGAACGAGCTTCTGCCAATAACAGATACTCGTTCTTTTTTTAACCTCATCCACCGCTCATTCATACAGGCGACGCGTAGCTAGTCCTGTAAGGGCGACGCAAAGCTTGTCATTTAGAGCTTCCCCTCAAGGGGGAGGCTGTACGTCACATGGGTATAGGCTACTCTCTATATGGGGTAAGCATTATCATGGGAATAGCCAAAAATACGGGAATAATGCTTATCATCAGTGCCCTTTCCAAGCCAATATAGTCGCCCAATACAGCTGTTACCGCTGCTCCGATGCTGCCTATACCATAGCATAGACCCATCATCATGCCGCTGGCCACCCCTATATATTGGGGCATAAGATGACCGGTCCACACGATGGAGCTGGGCTGGGGGGCCATCAACAGGGCACCGGCCAAAAACAGGGCAATAATTGCTATCACACTGTCACCGGGCATCATAAAGAAATATATTACCGGAGCTATGGACAATACCAGAGAATAAACCATTACCCTTTTATGATTTGTCCTATCCCCTATCTCCCCACCAAAGAGGCCGCCCATGGCAGAGCCAACTAAAAATACTCCCAGCATGGTACCGGACATAACCGCCGATACACCCTTACTCTGCATTAAAAGGGGGAGAAAGGTTACTACACTGACATGGGTCCAGCATCTAAAGCCCATGGACAGATTAAGGCGCACCACGTCCATATTCTTCAAAATATGCGTAAAATCCGTATTACCGTCGGCACTAGATGGCTTATCCCCCTTGGAGGGCAAATTCCAAATATTGGTACAGATATAGGCTATCGCCAGGGCTACGCCAGGAATAATCAATACAGGCAAGCTCTCCAGAGGAAACTTATCAAGGAAAGCCACTACCACCACCGGGGCCAAGGCAAAGCCAATATTGCCACCGGCCACATAAAAGGACACAGACCGTCCCATATTCATCCTACTGCTTACCCTTCTCAGCAGGGAGGTTCCCAGAGGATGATAGGCTGATACCGCCACCCCCAACAAGGCGCACAGCAAAAAAAGTGCCAGCTTGTTGGGCGAATAGCCCACACAGCACATAAACACTCCGGAGAGTGCTACAGCGTATACCATACTTTTACTGAAATTATGCCGGTCAAAAATATAGCCAAATATTGGCTGGAGTAAATTGGCTGTAATGGACAGTACCATAACCAATAGGCCGCACATGGTAAGGGACATATCCATTTTGACCATGATTATGGGCAGCAGCACCGGCAAAAAATTATTATAAAAGTCTATCATAAAGTGACCACCGGCCAGAAGAAATACTCCCGTCCTCGGTCCGCATTTTATGGTGTCCATAAATAACCACCTCATCCTTCCAGCTATATGGACTTAACGCAATCATCCCCCAATATTTCCTTAAGCAGGGCAATTGCCTCCTCCGAGCCATCCATCCACATGGCCCGCTCAGTCTTAATTAGCTTTTTGCGATCAGAATAATAAATAAATACGATGTGATCCCCTTGATGGGTGGTAAGTACATTCTTTACAGCCTTATAAACGGCCTCATTTTCATGGGCTGCGCTGATGGCCAGATAAATATCCGGCTTATAATCCCGCAGGAGACACACCCTGTCCGCCAAAAGCTTAATGCCATCATCAGTATAATTAATTTTACCGGCTATCATCACCGCCGAGTCAGGCTCCAAAGAATTGACACAGCTGTAGAACACCTTGGGGAATACCACCACTTCAATAGAATGGGAAAAATCCTCCACCTCCAGGAAGCACATGGTATCACCCTTTTTGGTGGCAATTCGTTTGGCACTCACTACCACCCATTTTTACCGTTTTGCCATCCTTCAGCTTTCCGGACAAAATATCACCGATGCCCGTGAAGCCATTAATAATATCTGCGTACTCATCCAGGGGATGGCCCGTAATATAAAAACCGGTGATTTCCTTTTCCCATAACAGCATGGTACTGCGATCCACCTCAGGAATATCCTTTAATTTTATTTCAGATACACCATTTATTTCTTCATCGTCAAAGAGCCCCAGCTGACCGGAGGCCTTATCCTTTTGGGCTACTGCCGCCGCATCCACGGTCTGGGACAGCACCTCCAACAGCTGAGAGCGCTTTGCTCCAATGGAATCAAAGGCACCGCATTTTATCAGGCTCTCAATAACCCGCTTATTAATGGTCCGCATATCAATGCGGCTGCAAAAGTCCATTAATGAAGTAAATGGGCCACCGGCTGCCCGTTCCTCTTCCAGATTTTGCATGGCAGCATCGCCCACATTCTTCACAGCGGCCAAGCCAAAGCGAATAGCCGATCCATCCACACTGAAGCTCACCGAGCTGGCATTTACATCTGGCGGTAATACGGAAATCCCCATACGACGGCACTGCTCTATATAGACACTGACCTTATCCGTAGTATCCATAACGCTGGTAAGCATAGCCGCCATAAATTCCTCGGGATAGTTGGCCTTTATGTAGGCGGTTTGCCAGGCCACATAGGCATAGGCCGCACTATGGGATTTATTAAAGCCATAATCGGCGAAATGGGTAAGCAAATCAAATATCTTATTGGCCAAATCCACATCTATTCCGTTACCTTCGCAGCCCTTAAGAAAATTTTCCTTTTGGGCCATCAAAATAGCCGCCTTCTTCTTCCCCATGGCCCGGCGCAGCAGGTCTGCCTGACCCAGGGTAAAGCCTGCCAATACCTGGACAATCTGCATTACCTGCTCCTGATAGAGCACTACGCCGAAGGTTTCCTTAAGGATAGGCTCCAAAAGAGGGTGCATATAGGTTACTTCCTTTTTGCCATGACGACCGGCAATAAAGTCATCCACCATGCCGCTGCCCAATGGACCGGGGCGATAAAGAGCCACCAGGGGAATAAGGTCCGTGAAGCCCTCCGGCCTAAGCTCCTTAATAATATTGGTCATGCCACTGGATTCCATCTGAAACACGGCACCGGTATGACCGGCACAAAGCATTTCCGAGGTTTTGCTATCCACCAGCGGAATACTTCGCAAATCCACATCCAGTCCACGATTTTTCTTGATATTTTTTATGGCATCATCCAGAACCGTCAAGGTGCGCAGACCCAGAAAATCCATTTTCAGCAGGCCCAGCTCCTCCACATGGTCCTTATCGTATTGGGTCACCAGGGTACCGTCAGATACCATTACCGGCAAATAATCCGTAAGGGGGTTCCGGGCAATCACAATGCCTGCAGCATGGGTAGACGAGTGTCTTGGCAGCCCTTCCACGCCCATGGCAAAATCCAACAGACGTTGGACCTCCTCCGAGTCATCATAAAGAGTCTTTAACTCCTTGGTGCTGTCCAAGGCTTTTTTTATGGTAATTCCCAGTTCGGCAGGTATCAGCTTCGTTACCCTGGATACATCACTATAGGACATATTAAGAGCCCGGCCCACATCCCGAATAGCACCCTTGGCTGCCATGGTGCCAAAGGTCACAATCTGAGCCACATGATCCTCGCCGTAGCGGCGTTTGACGTATTCAATAACCTCTTCACGGCGCACATAACAAAAATCCACGTCAATATCCGGCATGGTCACCCGCTCCGGGTTGAGAAACCGCTCAAAGAGAAGGGAATATTTAAGCGGATCAATATCCGTAATACCCAACAGGTAAGCCACAATACTGCCCGCTGCCGAGCCTCGTCCAGGGCCAACCGGAATTTGTTGACTTCGGGCATAATTAATAAAATCCCACACTATAAGGAAGTAGCTGTCAAAGCCCATGGTGTGAATAACGCCCAGCTCATACTCCAGACGCTCACGGACTTCCCTGGTTTCCTCGGGATAATGGGAGGACAGATTGTCTTCGCACAGCTTTCGCAGATACTCCTCGTCTGTCATGCCCTCCGGCAATGGGAACAATGGCAGATGGCGATTTTCAAAATCAAAATCCACATGACAGCGCTCAGCAATCTTTACCGTATTTGACATGGCCTCAGGATATTCAGGGAAAAGCTTGGCCATTTCCTCAGGACTCTTAAGATAGAACTCCTGACCAAAAAACTTCATGCGGCTGGGATCATCCACGGTTTTGCTCATCTGAATACAGAGAAGAATATCGTGGAACTCACTGGCCTCACGGGTCAGATAATGGGCATCATTTGTAGCCACCAGTCCGATATTGTACTTTTTAGCAAGCTCAATAAGGCCCTTATTGGCCTTAACCTCCTGCTCCATGCCGTGGTACTGAATTTCAATAAAGAAATTTTCCCGGCCAAAAATCTCCAGATAATCCTGCAAGGACTTTTCCGCCCTGTCCATATCCCCACGAAGAATCCAGGCAGGAATTTCACCGGCGATGCAGGCACTGAGGCAAATAATTCCCTCATGATATTCACGCAGCAGGTCCTTGTCAATGCGGGGCTTGTAGTACATTCCCTCAATATTGGCCTTGGACACCAGCTGGACTAAATTTTTATAGCCGGCAGCATTTTCCGCCAGCAAAATAAGATGGTAATACTTTGTACCATCCACCTCAAAATTCTCCCGACGATCCCGGGGAGCCATATAAACCTCACAGCCAATAACAGGATTTATCCCCTCCGCCTTGGCTGCCTTATAAAAATCAATAACACCAAACATGTTACCATGGTCAGTAATGGCCAGGTGCTTCATTCCCAGCTCCTTGGCCCGCTTCACCAATGGCTTTATCCTATTTGCACCATCCAGCAGGCTGTACTCCGTATGTACGTGGAGATGGGCAAAGGGTATATTATTTTCAAGCATACTTTCTTCCACGCTTAATCCTCCAAAGTTTTACTCATCTTTATATTATACCCTATATGCGCATATTTTTCCCTGTTAATTTATAATTCAGACTGCTCTCCCTACCTTTGGCTAAAATTCTCCTATGTTTTCTACAAACGAAAGAACAATTCCTACTCTATCACACAAACCCAATAGCAGTCTTAGGCTTTTTGTACATCTTTTCTGCATTTACAGAAAAATCCTCTGCCGTAAGTGAAGTTAAATCCTTACGGCTTATATTTTTGCCATTGGATGCTTTTATAAGTCTATCTGACTGCTTCATCATTGCCTGTTCCAAAAGATTTCTGGCAAAACGCCCATTACCAAATTCCGATTGCCCGCAGGCACATTTGAAGATGTCCAGACACTTTTCCCGCACCTCATCGTCAATTACATACCCCTTATTTTTTACCATAAGCTCAAGAATTTGAAGCATCTCCTCAGCATTATAGTCAGGAAAATCCAAATGAAAAGCGATACGGCTTCTCAGTCCTTCATTTTCCGACAAAAAATGCTCCATTTTATCGGGATACCCAGCGAAAATAACGATGACATTATCCCTTCTGTTCTCCATTTCCTGAACAATAGTATTTATGGCCTCCGCCCCAAAGGAATTTGTATCATCCACTAATGCATAGGCCTCATCAATGAATAATATACCTCCCATGGCTTCACGGAATTTTTTCTGTACGATTTGAGCAGTCCAGCCCACATATTTGCCTACCAGGTCAGCATGGCCACATTCCACAAAATGCCCCGTTTCCAGTACACCTTCCTGTTTTAAAATTTCCGCCATAAGACGAGCAACCGTGGTTTTGGCACTACCCGGATTACCGGTAAAAAGCATGTGCTGGGATACATTGTAGTTATCCAGCCCCAATTTGCTTCTGGACTGTCTAATTTTGGCAGTATTAATAATTTGGTCCACCAATGCCTTTATATTCACAAGCCCCACCATATTCTTAAGTTCTTCATAAGGCTTGTTGCCTTTCTTCTTTTCTTTGATAGCAACCTTTTCAACAGCCTTATATGCTTTGTAAGCCTTGCTTTTCAGCCCATTACTAAACCATTTATTATAGGTTTTATATACTTCAGTTGCCGTAAAGGTCTTGGTTTGGGATGGCAATGCCCTTTCCAATTCTCCCCGGGATGCCTTGAATTGTGATTTTGTTGTAAGCTTTTCCAAGTAATTGACCGCCTGTTCCTTATCTCCCCGTCCTTCGCAGATTTCTATCAAGTGTATGTCTTCCTGGACAGAAGCAATAAGACCTTTGCTAAACCCAGGATTTTCCAAGATCTGAACCAAAAAGCAAAGTGTATAAAGCTGATTATCCATCACTGACTTTGCAATAAAATCCACTACCTCCCGATAAGCCGAAGCATACACTCCATGATCTTCATCTGTTCCACTCATATCAATAGCCACAGCCGAGCCTCTGCCCGTTTTAAACATTTGCTGAAATTCTTCATCATCATAGCAGTGCTCACTAATGTTATTAACATAGCTCACCCGTCCGCCCAGAAGCCGCTTATTTGCCTTCAATGCAAAAACAAGAAGGCTAATAATATCATTAGCAGCCTGTACTGTGCCAGCTTTAATAACATAATGCACGGGATTACCATAATATTTCTTTTCATTCTGGCGGGAATAAATTCTGTCAATCTCCTCCAACAGACTTTGATCAGCCATAATTTCATCAGCAAGGCTTTTAATTTTTCTTTTTGTGATGTTCTCCTGCCGATATACATGTTCTTGAACACGAAACCGTCTGTTTGCAAAGTAATCAAGCCCCAGCTTATTTACTATATTCCAGCCACTATAAAAGTTCTTGTCATCTGCCTTATCCAGAAGTTTATTAAATTCTTTTACCGAAATCTCGTGAATATTATCCACTATCACCTTTTTAACGGCATAGTTATCCAAAAAATGATTCTTAAGCCACTTTTCACAGTCCTTTAAAGTAATTTTTTCCAAATTGCAGGCCCAAACTATATCCCAGCGTCCGTATTCACCACTAACAACCGCAACACTCAGGTTGTCATCCAGACCGCAGCAAAACCCAAGATCATCGTTAACATCATTAATAATGCGGACAATTTTTTTATCATCAATTTCCGGATTCAAGGTTTCCTTATCATTATTTCCACACTGTAGGGACTCATATATCAATTCAGCTTTGTAAATAATCATGTTGCCCGCCTCCATTTTTAGTAGCCATATTTTTTAAATATCATCTGTTTCTTTTATATGTATTCTACAATATGCAATGTACATTTTTTTGTACATTAAAATTAATTAATCAACATTGAAGTTGCTTTTACATCTATACATTAACCAGCTTCTTATTGTGGCATGTTACGGATTTGATTTAGTATAACAAAGCTAATGTACATTTAATTGCGCATATAAAAAAACCAGATGATTTGCTAAACCATCTGGGAAGCAGAGCTCACTAAAAAATCAAAATTTTCTTCCAGTACAAAACCACTCCAAGTATCTGCATACTGTAATAGCAATGTCAGTGGTGTTTCATTGGTAGCAACACTTCGGTTATCCTCCACATACTGCCCATCATGATATACAATGGCCTGTACCTCTTCCTCGGTCAGTGGAAATCGTTGTGCCACCAAATACAGACTCCGCACAGGAACACTCAAATAAGTTAGGTTTCCATTCCAGTAATACGGATTCTTGTATTTGCTGTCTGGTGGATTTTTGATATAGAGAGGATTTCCCGGCATTCCCGTTTTACCCAAATCATGCATAAGAGCAACGATTACACAGCTTTCATCGGAAATTTCCGGGGCAATTGCTGCCTTTATTTTAAGCATAGTTTCCGCCACATTAATGCTATGCTCCAATAACCCCTGCTCACAGTTAAGGTGGTATTTTGTAGATGCCGGAGCTGTAAGATATACAGTTTCTTTTTCTACAAATTCCATTAATTTTTCAAACTGTTCCCGCCGTTCCACCACCTTATCTTTCAATACTTTAAGCCGTTTCATCAGCCCTGCTGTTCTAATATCCTTTTGATCTGTCATTATATTGCACCTCCGTAATGCATTTCTTACATAATTATCTATCCTTGGTTATAATATATCAAAATCAATGTACATTATAATGCACATTAAAACTCCCAGATGATTTTTCATAATCACCTAGGAGCTCTAACATTTTAATTCAACTACCTTTTTTATTATTTTGTTCGGCCAACCATTTCTGATGAATAGCATACCATTTCTTACTACTACTACCTAATCTGGCAATTTGTCTTGGGTGGGCTAAAGGTAATACTTTTATCATTTTTCCACCAATTGCAACATCGGTACACTTACCATACTCAAATAATTTTCTGTACTCATCAAGCCCCCTATATGGCACCTTTACAACCTTTTTTAAGTATTGTTGTATTGGCTTATCTCCAAGTAAAATTAGCAAATCTGCTTGGGATTCCAGTAACTCCTTGGTAATCTCTTTAATCCGTTCTTTATCGCAAAATTTTTCTGGTTTTTTAGGTACTGTCACCTCACTCAAGCCTTCATTAGCAAGTTTTTCCAAAAACGGATTATATTTTTTGGATATTGCAACTAGCTGTCCACCGTTAAGCCGACTCTCCGGCAACAAATCACACAGCCATGCATCGTTTCTCTCAAATCCCAACGGAGCCAATATTCTTTCATCCAACGCCTTGGCAGAGGGACCGTTTAAATTCTTATCTGGTAATTCAAGATGCCCCAGTTCAGATGGAATTTCAATTCTATTGATTATTTCTTTGGCTTCCTTTTCATTGCCATCCCAGAAAATTTGTGGTTCACTGGCCACAGCCAATGCCTTACATACTATTTTACCATTTTTATCAACCCATTTAGCATGAACTGCACTGGCGTAGACCCCTAACACAAAAACCTTCTTCGGGTTCCGATCATCCTGAACTACTGGATGCACATATTCACCGAAAGGAAACTGATACCCATTGGACATACACAAATTCCTCCTTAATTCACTCGCGCTTTTCAATAAAAAAATATTCTTCTATGTATCATTTGATTATATGTTTAATTTTTTTAACCACCAGAGATTTCCTCAAATCTTATTCTTTTAAACTTCAGTTGTTTCAAATAATGCTAATCCTTATACTTCCTCCACATTCTGTCTATTTCCTTTTTTATTTCCTTACGTAAATCCACAGGTTTCAGCAGCTCCACCTTGGGACCGTATTGGATTGCCCAGTACTTCACAGCCTTTAGATTGCATTTAACCCGGATTACAATATAGTCCTTATCCTTCTTTTCTATGGTGAAATCTGTACCAAACCAGTCCACCAGAGTTGTCATCATTTTAGGATTTGTTTTAATTTCAACCCAATCACTTTTCCCGCTGAACATTGATATATGCTCCGCCATGTACTGGGGTAAATAAAAGCCATTGGCGTCAAATTCCTCCAGATTCTTTGAATCCTTGCGTCTTTCCTCCAAAAGCTTCACATCGGTCATTTTGTCTATGCGTAAATGTATCATATCGTCAAATTGATCCATATTCCCCACAAGATAAAAATTCCCGTTATTTTCCACCATCTGATATGGATTTATGATATATGGATTACCATCATTTTTGGGGTGTAATTTAAAATCAGTACCCACTTCATTGTAGATGCACTGTATTTTCTTGCCAGCAGCTATGGCATCCATTATCACATCCAACGATCCCATTACCTGCCTATTTATAGTATGCTTAAGGGCCGACAAATTATAAATATGCTTAACCTTGTCCTTAAAAGATTTGCTGCCAAAATCCTTGAGCTTGTTTATCAGCCTCTCTGCCGTAGCATAGGGAATTATTTTTAAAAAGAGCACGCAGTCTATCAAAAGCCGTAAGTCCGCATCGTCAAATTCCCTTTCCATCAGCTTGTAGCCTTTTTCTTTTCCTTTTTCGTGTTCAATTTGCCACTCCATATCTTTTAAATCATCAATATATGATTTAACAGTGCGCCGATCACATGTAATGCCATAATCCTGTTCTAATTTTTCAATTATTCCCTGCTGGGTCAGGGCATGATCTTCATCCGTGTACTCCCGCAATATATTAAGGATACACATATTCACTTTTTTCTTGCTACCATACATATTATCACCTGCTTTTATTATTCAAAGTTGTCATTTGATTTCACGTCAAAACTGCATTCTTTATACTAATTATCGTTCCCTTAACATAATATATCAAATTCAATGTACAAATTTTTGCACATAAAGGTACTAAGGATAAAAAAACAGCCACCCGCTAGGATGGTGGCTGTTTATTCATCAAGGTCCATAAAACGCCTATGAATGATTAAATGTAATCAATAGGCAAAGCTATGGTTCGTTCATTTAGCCATAAGGGCTGTTCATACATACAGAGGATTGTTCCCAAGCCGCGTTGGCGACCTTTTATTTTATCAATAACATCAAAGGTGTTGGTCATACTTAGTTTTGGGTTTGCAGACATTTTTATTTCTATAGGATATATGACATCCCCATCCTCAATCAACAGATCAATGTCGGATTCACGGCTGGCTGATTTGTCTTTACCACGATAATAGGTAACTTGCATCCGATAGTCCAGACCGCTATTAGTAAATGATTTTAGGATTTCCGATACCACGAAGGTTTCAAACAGTTCTCCTGCCATAGCTCCATTCATGGCTGTTTCCGGACTTTGATATTTGGTGAGGAAACATACTAGGCCTGTGTCACGGAAATAGAGCTTAGGTGTTTTAATAGCTCTTCTCAAAGCAGAATTAGAGAATGGTTGCAATATGTATATAAGTCCAGATGCTTCGAGAATAGATGTCCATTCTTTGGCAGTAGCAGGAGTGATATCAGCTTGTTCAGCAACCTTGCTGTAATTAAGCATTTGACCAGTACGGGCTGCCATGGCAGTCAAAAACCTCATAAATTTCATATGATCCTTTATTTTTGTCAAATCATTGACATCACGGCTAAGGTAAGTTTGCACATAAGAAGAATAGAACATCTGCCAATCCACATCATTTTCATAAAGAGCAGGATAACTCCCTCTGTGTATTAGCTGCCATATATTGGAATGACTTTTCCGTGAATGACTGCGACTAGAAATATATTCCTTATTAGGTATAAAAGGTTGATTAAAATCTATTCCATCTATTTCCCGGAGAGATAGTCCAGAAAGCTCGAAAATGGCAATTCGTCCAGCTAATGATTCAGATACATGCTTCATCAGTTGGAATGACTGAGAGCCGGTCAATGCAAATAATCCCTTTTCATTGCTTTTGTCACATTCTATTTTGATGTAGGGAAAAAGCTCCTGTATATATTGCACTTCATCCAAAGTAATAGGACAACGGTTATTAAGAAAGAACATCCCCGGCTCATTCTGAGCTTGAGATAAAAGCAATGGATTATCAAAAGTTATGTAATTTTGGTCTGGAAAAACTTCCTTTAGTAGAGTTGATTTTCCGACCTGTCGTGAGCCTGTAACTAATAAAGCCTTGAATGATTTATTTGCTTTTAAAAGACTTTGCTCAATATGGCGTTTTATATAGGACAAAACAAACACCTCCGACTAATTTATAGTTCAATTATAAATTAGTCGGAGGTGCAGGTCAATAACAATCAAACCTTGTTATAATCACCTTATAGTAAAGTTTGCTTATATCACCTGTACATCTATTTTTATCTATGTCAATAGCATATTTCGTGCAAATTGTTGATATTGCACGAAAATATAATTATAATATAGTCAAGGAGATGATTTTATGGCTAAGACAACCAGCACAAATATTAGTATAAGAATGGACGCTGATTTAAAAGCCGCTGCCGAAGAATTATTCGCAGATCTTGGTATGAATATCAGCACTGCATTTAATATTTTTGTAAGACAGTCATTGCGTGAAGGTCGTATTCCATTCAACATATCACGAGCAGCCCCTAATGATAAAACCATTGCTGCCATGCTTGAAGCCGACAGAATATCCAAAGACCCCAAAGTAAAGGGTTATCATGATATTGATGAAATGTTTGAGGATATTTTAGCATGACAAAATATACTGTAAAATACACATCCCAATTTAAAAAGGATATCAAACGAGCCCAAAAATCAAATCGGGATATTGAATTGTTAAAGAGCATTGTGAAAAAACTTGCCAATGGTGAGGAATTAGAATCTAAATATAATGACCATCCACTAAAAGGAAACTGGATTACTCACCGAGAATGTCACATACAACCGGACTGGCTTCTTATTTATAAAATTGAAGCTGATGTCCTGGTTCTCACACTTTCAAGAACCGGTACCCATAGTGAACTATTCAAAAAATAAACTGATGATGTCCCCAAGGAATGGACAATAACATCAATTAATATATCAAAATAAATGCACATTATAACGAGCTTTCCATAGCAAATTCTATTTTCAGCACCCTGCCCATTCCCGCGGTTAAATGATGCAAGGTTTTTTTCCTTCCGCTGTCTTACCGTTCCATTTGAAATTGCTACCACCTGCATAAAAATACCTCTTTTCTGTATAAAAATTATTTTTGAAAGAGGCAAAAATCCGGGAAAAATCGGCCTTCCCGTGCAAAAAATGTAAATAAAATGCGCCTAAATTGACGCAATTTTGCTTTTTATGGATCGAGTAGGAGGAGGATTTAAATAAATCCTCCGACCTCTCACACCACCGTGCGTACCGTTCGGTACACGGCGGTTCTCTAGTTTTCACAAATATGCAGATAATAGCTGGTCATAGGCATATAGCCTTGGCTGGCTATTTCTTTATCTGAAAGAATTTGGTTCA
>NZ_CAMYWM010000067.1 GCF_947302755.1 uncultured Anaerovibrio sp. | reverse complement strand
GCCTGTCCCGTGGACGGTCATCAACTGGAAGATCCTTCACCATTGTCATATAAATCAATCCCCGCTTTCCGGGCAAGACCATCAAGACAATGGAGCGGCAAACCTACGACATTGGAGTAAGAACCTCTGATTCCGTCTACAAACACAGCCGCCCGCCCTTGAATGGCATAGGCTCCGGCCTTATCAGCCGGCTCTCCTGTAGCTATGTATGCATCAATCTGATCTGCGGATAAAGGGGAAAAAACAACCTCTGTCGTTTCCCATGCCTGCCAGAAATCACCCTTCCAGGCCAGAACGATACCGGTGATTACCAGATGCGTCCTTCCGGAAAAAATGCCAAGCATTTCTCTGGCATGCTCCTCATCCCGAGGCTTACCATATATATGTCCATCAAGGCATACAACCGTATCAGCCCCCAGCACCGGATATTCCGGATGCTCCCTGGCCACGGCCTCCGCCTTTAAATGCGCGTTTTTTACCACCAGCTCATGAGGCTCTAAGCCGGTATCAGTCAGCTCATCGGCATTACTGGTTATTACCTCAAATTTACAGCCGATTTGCGTCAACAGTTCCCGTCTTCTGGGGGATGCAGATGCCAATATTATCATCCTGCACCTCTTAATAACGACGGAACAAAATAATAGCTATTACCATACCCAATATACTCATCAGGTTCGGCGTAAAGGTCAATCCGGCGGTGAGCTTAATTACATACAGATTTAAGGTAACCGGCGGAATTTCCAGCACAGAATAGGTGTGAACCAAATAGGGTAATATGCTGGACAAGGCCTCCACGCCTGACAGCAGATCACCCAGTATGCCACCCAGGACTGCGCCAATTATCACAAAGAGAATTAACGTGCTATAGCTTCTTTTCATTATTATATAAAACCTCCACTGAAAAGTCAGGTAATTGCAGCAATAAACTCCGTGCAAAATGATATTTTGCACTACTCCCTTACAACGAAAGCTAAAGCTCATCTGCATCCTTCGGATTTGATTCGCTAAGCTTTCGTAGTAAAAATTTTCCTTTATTAATATAGAAGAAACTTCCCCTTAAGTCAAAGTAAAATTAAAGATTTTTCCAATATTATGGTTTTGGGGCAAACTCCGTGGAAAATAATATTTTGCAATACACCCTTACGCGAAAGCTAAGCTCCCGCTGCGCCGTAGGCTTGCTATCGCTAAGATTTCGTAGTAAACTTCGTGCGATACCTTATCTCGCACTACACCCTTACAACGAAAGCTAGAGCTCATCTGCATCCTTTGGATTTGATTTGCTAAGCTTTCGTAGTAAAAAAAGGCAGGAACATCAGTATCCGACCCACTATGTAGGTCACTGCCAAGCCCAGGACACAGGCCAGCAGATATTTGATATATACAGGAATGGCAAACCCCGTCAGCAGCCATACCACCAGCATAACCAGTCCCAAATGGGAATAGTACATGGCGTAGGAATTATCGCTCAGTGCCTTCAAAAGGCCATTGGTATAATCCAATTTTGCCTGAAAAAGGGCCAGCAGCCCAAAAACAGAGGCCATTACAAACAAGCTGTGCAGGGCTGACTTTACCGGCAAATAGCTGGCAGACTCCACAGCAGCCTGACCGAATAAGGCAAAGCCCGTGTAAAATAAACCGGTAAATAAAAAGGCCGGTATCCATATGGTTGGATCAAATTTAACGCCCTTTTCCGTAAACCATTGCCGGCGCCACCCATATACCCCTGCAAAGAAATAAATCACATAAAGGGATACCCTGGTAGGCTGATATAAGAAAATCGGCCACAGCTTGGACCAGTTATCGTTGTTGCCGCCAATCATATAATAGGCGGCAAAGGTCAATACATAGGATAAAACGGCAATAAACAAAAAGAACAGCCTGCCTGGTTCACTGGGGGTAAGCTTCTCCTTTATAGAGGGCTTGATTTTAACAACAATAAACAAAATAATGTACAAATAGAAGAGAGACCCCAAAAACCAATAATGGCCGTGGGAAAAGAGGGGACCAAAGAAAAATACCTTATTGAGATATTCCATAAAGGGAAGGGGCACCTGACGGGTCAAAAACACCAGATAGGTTACCAAGGGGGCGAATATTAACACACCAAGCACCCAGGGAATAAGGATACGCACCAGCTTGGACAGCCAAAATTCCTTGGCTGTCTGCCTGGACAGGGAGCTGATGCCAAAATAACCGGAAATAAAAAACATTATGGGCATTATAAATATATCCGCCCAGGTCACAAAAACCGTAAAGGAAAATTGGGGAGCGGCCTTATCAACTGCATACCACCAATCGGGAGCATACTGCATATAGCTCATGGCTATATGAAAAGCTATCATTAAGCAAATGATAAAAGCCTTTAAATTGTCCAAAAAAAAGATTCTTTTACCCTTTGAAGAAGCCTCTGACATAATTCTAAACCTCACATCCACAAATAAACAGTATGATGAATATCATAATATCATGTATTTTTTTCTTTTTTCCGTTTTTCATAAATGAAAAAGGAGCCTACCACCACTATGGCCAAAACAATATTGAACACCAGCCTGTAGGGATTTTCACTGGCCGTCACCGCGTCGTGGCCTATCATGGCCTCAATGGCCGTGGAGGGCAGCTTGCCAATCAGCGCAGCCAGGGTATAATCCTTTAAGCTCATTTTACTTAATGCCCCCACAGCATTCAGCAAACCCGAAGGAAGATATGGCACCAGGCGGGCAATGAGCATGATCTTGAAACCATCCCGGCCGCTCATATCGTCTATTTTCTTTAAGTAGGCGCTTTTGGCTATAACCTCCTCAGCCGCATCCCGGAACAAAAATCTCAACAGGAGAAAGCTGATAACCACCCCTACGGTTTCAGCCAGCCAGGCCAAAATAATCCCCGGAACTATGCCAAAAATCAGGGCATTGGCCGAGGAAAAAATAATGGCGGGGGGAAAGCCAATGGCGTTTACGCATAAAACCAGAAGAAAGCTGAACAGCATAGCCCAGGGCCCAAAGGAATTTATATATTGGGCCACCTGGTTCATGTCCCCGCTCAGACATACCCCCCACAGTTCATTAAAAAAACCGGGATTTATCAGGTATATTATTAAAAACAGGGTAAGCATAATTAAAACTGCACCGATTTTTATCATTGATGCAGAGCGTTTTTTTTGCATATAATGCCTCCTAAATTCCTTCAATACGTGTAATTATACAGCTAATCAGCAAGAAATCATAGTAAACTCTGTGCAAAATAAAATTTTGCACTACGCCCTTACACAAAATCTAAAGCGCATCTTAATCCTTCGGATTTGATTGGCTAAGATTTCGTTGTAAAACATTGACGAAAGCCATAGCAGGTAGTAATATTTTAATGGTCTTGAAATACACTTAACACCTGTATTTAAGTATATAAGACAAAAATAAAAATTTTATGAAAAAGTTGGTGAGGAAAAATGGATACGGATTATCCTAGTCCGGAGCCCCCGGGTGAAATACTAAAAAAAATAGAGACTGTATCCCCTTATCCCGCCACTTTGGAAATTGTTGTTATATAAGGATGAGCCGGGTTTTATGGTCTCTTTCAAATTGAAAGGAGTACCATTATGCTCAAAATCTACAAATCTCACGAGAATGGTCCTCTCGCAGAGTTAAGCCTGAAATCATTGGAAAACGGTGCCTGGATCAATATTGTGGACCCTACGCCATACGAGCTGAAGGTGGTGGGCAACCTTACGGAGGTTGAGCCTGACTTTTTACGTTCAGCCCTTGATGATGAAGAACGGTCCCATATTGACATAGAGGACGACAGCGTCATGATTTTGACCAACGTACCGGTCATCAGGGAGGAAGGGGGCTACGATACCCTGCCTCTGGCCATTATCGTTACTGAGGAATACATTATCACCGTATGTCTGGAGGAGACACCGGTGCTGTCCTACTTCAACGAGAAAAATGCCCGCTTCTTCCGCACCTTCAAGAAAACCAGATTTCTGTTTCAAATTCTCTATCGGTCAGCCACCTTCTATTTGAGCTATTTGCGCCAAATAAGCAAGCAGTCAGATGAAATTGAACGAAATCTCCGTCATTCCATGAAAAATCAAGAGATTCTTAAGCTCCTTGAATTACAGAAATCCCTGACCTTCTTCAATGCCTCCCTCCGGTCAAATGGTGCCGTACTGGATAAACTTATGCGACTGAGGACAAATTCCACCATGCAGCCCATGCTGAAGTATTATGAGGAGGATGAGGATCTGCTGGAGGATGTTATCATTGAAAATAAGCAGGCCAAGGAAATGGTTGAAATGTACAGCAAGATTTTGGCCCGTCTGGCCGATACCTTCTCCTCCATCATTTCCAACAATTTGAACCAGGTCATGAAATTTCTGGCGGCCGTCACCATTTTATTGGCAATACCTACAGTTATTTCCAGCTTCTTCGGCATGAATGTACCAGTTCCCATGTCAGAGGATACTTGGGCATTCAGCTGTATTTTCGGTATTGCCGGCGTACTGGTAATTCTCTGCGGATATCTGCTGTGGAAGCGGGATATGTTCTGACTTAAGGAGGAAAAGCCATGGCTACAATGACTGAAGCCCAGCTGCGTTCCGGGGTAATCTTCGGTGATATTGAAACATCAGAATATGTGTATATGCCGGCCAGCGAGCTGGGGGTAGACCACCCCATTTGCGTATATGAATACGGTGACAAGCGGGAGGACATGGATTTAAATGAGGCCATAAGGACCATTCGCCTCAGGAGCCTGCGTCCCGCCAGCCACCCACGTCTGGGAAAAAGCTCATGCTGAAAAGGGGGACTGTATATGATTGCCACTTCATCATCGGAATTTCTCAATGAATTTACCATCTATGCCGATAAGGCTGCAGATGAGGGTGAGACTATTTTCGTGCAGCGGGCCAATGACAAAAATCTGATAGTTATGTCCATGGACGCCTACAACGAAATACAGAAAAAATTATACGAAAAACAAAAATAGACTGCCGAGTGCAGTCTATTTTTGTTTGTAAATAATCAGCTCACACAAGCACCGATTTTAAAATACCGAAGAGACTTTCCACATCAACGGGCTTGGCAATATGCTCATTCATGCCACAGGCCAAGGCCGCCTGGCGATCCTCAAAGAAGGCATCTGCTGTCATGGCAATAATCGGCACATCCCCTTTGCCCTTCTCCGCCATGGCCCGTATACGGCGGGTGGCTTCATAGCCATCCATTATTGGCATCTGGATATCCATCAGAATAATATCATAATGGTAAGGTGAATGCTTGGTGACCTTATTCACAGCCATTTCACCATTCTCCGCCAGATCCACAAAGAAACCGGCTTCCTCGAGAATTGTTATGGCAATTTCCTGATTCATCTTATTATCCTCAACCAGCAGGATGCGCCGGCCCATGAATTCCTCCTGGACAATGGAGCGTTCCTCACTATCCACATCGTGAATAGTCATGGCATTTTTGATATTCTTCCTGATATCCGACAGGAACAGGGGCTTATCAATAAAGGCAGACACACCGGAGCTGTAAGCTGCCTCCTCCATACCGGAATACATGCCATCGGTAATAAGAAACACAGGTACAGCATTGCCCACCAGCTGGCGGAGCTGCTTGACGACGTCAATACCCACCGTATCATCAATACGCCAGCTTACAAAGTAGGCCACATAACCATCACCGCTCTTTTGGGCCTCTTCCGCAAGAGCTGCAGTCCCCTGAGCTGATACTGTCCAATCAGCCCTTGCTCCCAGCTTTTCCAAAATACCCACAAGATTTCTGCAGGAAGCTTCAGTATTATTGGCTACAAGAACCCTCTTGCCCAGAATTTCCGGCAAGATCTCCACTTCCCCATCCACATAAAAGTCACCCTGAAGCCGCATATCCAAATGCAGCATGACCTCTGTACCCAAGCCCTGGGTACTCTTTATGGATATGAGCCCTCCCATAAGGTCAATAATATTCTTGGTAATAGCCATACCAAGGCCAGTACCCTGAACCACATTGCTGCTGCCGTTATTTTCCCGCTCAAAGGGTTCAAAAATGTGATTTACAAATTCGGTGCTCATGCCTATTCCGTTATCTACCACCTTAAAATCAAAGGAAGCAAAGCCCCCCTTGGAGGATGGAACCTCACTGATGGTAACCGTCACATCGCCACCGGGGTTGGTGTATTTAATAGCATTGCTTATAAGGTTCAATAACACCTGATTAAACCGCAACCGATCGCAAAAAACCCGTTCATGAAGCAAATCCACGGTTTCCATTACATAATTTATTTCCTTGGAGGTTGCCTGGCCCTGGACGGCGTTTTTAATATCCCGAATCATATCAGCCAGGGACTGGGGCAGCTCCTCCAAATGTACCCGGCCGCCCTCAATACGGGTAATATCCAGTACATCGTTAAACAAACTAAGCAAATGCTTACCGGAAGCCGTAATTTTATCCAAATAGGCCTGAACCCGTTCAACTTCCTGAATATGACTTCCTGCCAATGTGGCAAAGCCGATAATGGCGTTCATCGGGGTACGGATATCATGGGACATATCAGAAAGGAATTGCTGCTTTGTCTTATTGGCATTTTCTGCCTGACTCAAAGCTGACTCCAAATGCCCCCTCTGCTCTGCAAGATAGGCATTTTCTACCTGAAGGGCCACAGCCCTGCCCACCTTGGCCAGTGCCTGCCTGTCAGCTGCGGTCCAGCCAGCCTTTGCTGCATGGGGAGCCATAACGGCAACCAGGCCACAGACCTCATCACCTGTCATAATAGAATAATACAGGGTATCCTGAGCAAGCTCCTCACCCAAAAAGGACAGGCCCTGGCTGCCAATACCATCCCCATCCAGGGAACCGGCCAAATGGGCCAATTGCTCCTGGTCCACAGGGAAATCGGCACCACAAAGGGGGCTGTCATTATCCTCAGAGCTGAAGGCAGCCACAGAAAAGCCGGAGGCAGCGGAATTTTTCGTCAGGACAAGGGCATGACCACAATCCAGGCTTTCCCGAAGCTCCTTGAGCAGGTCATCACAATGCACCCCCCCATGACTTTCTTCCTCTGCAGTCCTCCATAAATACTCTTTTATACTTGTATCAAGAGCCGATACCATCTTCTCAACTCCCATACGGCAAGTGCCTCCCCTAAGCTATTGTAACTGAATACACAGTCATACTCCTACACTATATTTTCCTAAAATTTCACTTTATAGTCAAGGAAAATAACATGTACAGAAAAAACTGGAACCAAGGGCTCCATTTTCTCACAATAATTCCTCAATCCCCAAACGCTTCATATTTTCCCGTGGAATAGCAATCCGTTTAGGCATAGTCCTGCTCATGACATACTCATTGTCATCAATGGTTACAATAACCCCAGGATTTTTTTCAAGCAGCTTGTCAATTTTGGCAAAAATATCCATGATTGCCTGCTTGCAGCCGTAAACCCGGTTAATCATATATATTGTTTCCGGCTTCTGTGCATAGAATATCTGGCCCTTTTCATCCTCAAAAAGCACCAGCAGCCTGCGCAAAAAGCTTTTGGGAACGGCATTGCCTATAGACCTTACATCATAGGCGTCACGAACAGCATCCGAAATACTGGCAAAGGGTATCAATTCCCTTTCATTGGTAACCTCCTGCAAATACTTATACATTACTATCACCCGCCTTTCTATAAATACAATAGTACATCCAACAAATAATTATATGACTAAATCAGAAAGCTTAAATTATTTTTTAATAATACTTTACACATATTTTTAAGTATTATACTATATAATGCCTACATTCGTATAGGTTTTTTCATTTTTTCTTCTTTACAATATACATATTTCTACTATTTTATATGAATTCATGCTATAATATATAACGATTGTAATTTCAGGGAGTATTAGTATGTCTTTTTATTCTACAGTTGTACTTATCACGGTAGTGCTAAGTATAATAATGATTGTACAAATAAATAATTCAAATATTGTTACGGCAAATGCCCAAAAAGGGTTTTCCATCGGTTTTTCCGTTATTATGTCCACCGCACTTCTGGAATGGCTGACCTATTTTGCCAGTGGCAACCCATCCTTCCCCAGGATGCTCCATGGGCTGTGCAGCAGTCTGGAATTCAGTCTGGCCCCTGCTGTTGTAGTGGTGTGGATATATGCCATAGGAAGTTTAAAGCGGATACACATGGCCCTTATTTTCCTATTGGTCCATGCCATACTGGAGTTCATTTCAGCCTTTACCGGTTTCATATTTTATATCAATGATAAGAATGTCTTCTGCCTTGGCGACTATTATTATATTTATATTATGTTCTATACTGTTGCTATTATTGCCATGTTTGTTGAAGCATATCATTTCAGCAGAAGATATCAAAACAGAAATCTCACCTCCCTGTTGGCCACCTTCAGCGCATTATTGGTGGGTGTATATGCCAACAGTATGGACAGTACCATAAACACCTCCTGGTTGGCTGTAGCCGTCTGCTGTGTCATGTTCTACATCTATTATATTGAACTGGTGGTACAGAGCGATGGTCTCACCAGCCTGCTGAACCGGCGTTCCTATGAACGTCATTTAGCTAAGCTGGACAGCCACACCGCCATTATTATCTTTGATATTGACCAATTTAAGAAGATCAACGACACCTATGGCCATGCTTATGGCGATGCTGTCCTGAAGAAAATCAGCCGGGCTATTTTGAGCTGCTATCATTCACGGGGTCTGTGCTATCGCATAGGTGGCGATGAATTCTGTGTAATTCTCAATAAAAAATGCTTCGATACTGAAACCTGTATCATTAAGCTTAACCAGCATTTTGCCCACAGCATAAGCAAATTACGGCAGGCTGATCCGACTCTCCCCACTGTTTCTGTGGGATATGAGATATTTGACGGCAACAACAAGGTCGAAGATATAATCCATAATGCAGATACCATGATGTATACCAACAAAAACAATAACCGATAAAAAATGCGACCGCAATGGGCCGCATTTTTTTAATTTAAAATATAAATTTCTATATCCTGTCTGCCGAAGGCAATTGCCTCAGCGTGAGTATCAAAAGCAATATCAATGGTATGGCCCTTGATGCCACCGCCGCAGTCCTCCGCAACGGCTTCACCATAGCCTGGTATATACACCCTGGTCCCCATTGGAATAACACTGGGATCAGAGGCTATAATCCCCTTTCGGACCCGGGTACCCAGGGACGTAACGCCACTGGTTTCCTCCGGACTGTAGGCCGAGGCATGAACAAACACCGGATGCCCGCCTTCAACCCCCTTGTTGATATCAATATCGCTGGCATGAGGATCCAAACGCCTGTAGGTCTGCATACCACATATACCATCTACCTCCAGGCCCTCTGATGCCTGGAATTTTTTTATTGCGTTGACGGTCTCGGAGCCACAAACACCATCCTCTTTACCCTTGAAAAATCCCTTTTCCTTTAACAATACCTGTACGGTCAGCACATCCGGCCCCCTTGAGCCTTCCTTTACCAGAATACCGGAGGCCATGGCTGTGGCGCATAGCAGCATTATCGCTGTACCAACCAATATACAAATACTTAGCTTGCCAAACCGCAAAAAAACACCTCTCCTTCCCTGAACATAACATTTTTATTATGAACACTTAGCGAGCACAAGCCTACAGCGCAGTGGGAGCTTAGTGTTCGTTGTAAGGGCATAGTGCGAACAACTGTTTCGCACGAAGTTTCCTATGTTAACCGGTGCCAAGCCCCCAAGGCGGAGGCAAAGCAATGTAACAGCCGCTGCCTGGACTCATCCATAGAAGCAGCCAACAAACACCCACAAAAATGGGAAAAAATCAACCTGATACAGGGGTATCAACCCCCTCTAAATATGTCTTATTCTATCATAATTATTATAATTGCGTCAATTTTCCCAACAATTCCAGAAAATCCAAAAAATTCCTAAAATACAAAAAGCCCCTGGAGGAAGCAGCTGCTTCACAGCACAGGGGCCTAAAAAACAGATTATTCCTTTGGAGCTTTGGCCTCCAACTGAATTTTACCATGTCCGCCTTCTCCCCCACCTAAGCGGCGGAGGACTGTTGGCGGTTTAGTTTAAATTATATTCTTTACATAGGCATCATACAGGGCTTTCAGCTCCTCTATTCTGTCATACATCTCCACCTGAAGGCCGGAGGCCATTTCATAATCGCCCTCGTTGAGAGCGTTAATCAGCAGGGTGAAGAGGGACTTCTCATCAATGCTGTCCTTGGCCAAATAGTAACGAAGCTCATTAATCTTGTTCCAGTTATAAGCATCCTGGTCAGTAACATATTCGGACTTAATTTCCTTGGCAGCGCGAACAATGTCACGATTCTCAGGAATAATGCGGGCAATCAGCTCAGTCTTCCAACGGGTAAGAGCACCCTCCTTGAAGGCCTCAATAATTGCATCAGTGAAGGCACCGGAAGAAGTAATTGCTTCACGCTTGTCAGTGTACTTATCGAGAGCAGAAAGGTTGTCCCATACAGTTGCAGGTGGTGCACCAAAGAGTCTGTTGCGCTCATCCGCAGTATAGTCCTCAAATACATCCTCCTCAGAACGATATGCCCTATCCTTCTCCAGATAATCAGCTTCCTGTCCAGCTTCCTTGGAAAGCTCAGCAAGGAGCTCTTTGGTTGTCTTTGTTACAGAATAGCGAACACCATCCAATACTGCAGAATAGATAGCTGACAATACCAGATAAGTATCAGTATAAGGGTTGCAGGCACGAAGCTCAAAACGGGTAGCTGCCGGATTGGTAACGTCACGAACCAGGCCTGCCAAAATAGTACGGTTACGGGATGGAACCTCTGGAGTATGGCCCAGGGAAGTAACGATACATACAGGTGCTTCAAAGCCTGGCTTTAAGCGGTTAAGGGAATCATTGGTAGCAGATACAAATGGGTTAATAACCTCATAGTTCTTCAGCAATCCCATAATAGCACCGTAACCAACAGCACTCATGAAGTCAGCTGTCATTTCCTTTGGTGCAAAGAGATTTACAAAGGAGCCATCCTCCATAATAGCAGCCAAACCGATATGAGTATGCTCACCGTTACCGGCAACACCAATCATCGGCTTAGCCTTGAAGCTAACCTCCAAGCCGTTAAGACGGAAGGTCTGCTTAATGATGGTACGGGCCAGCAGCTCGTTATCAGCTGCCTGAAGGGCATCATCAAAGCGCCAGTCAACCTCAATCTGCTCGCAAACGGAGGTCATGTTGCCCCCCTTATCCATCTGAGCCTTGATACCGCCAACTTCCTTATGACCCATTTCAACCTTAAGGCCATAATCATCAAGGCGCTTTACAGTCTGCTCCAAAGCGGTACGAACTATACCATGGGTTCTCTGCCAATACTGCTCCTGCATAACCTGGGAGGCAAACATTTCGTCCACATGAACATGGGAAAGTGGGGTCTTTACCCAGAACTCCAGCTCAGTAGCAGAAGTAAAGCTGATATCCTTAATCTTGCTGCAATCAATATGCTCCAAACCAGAAACCTTTGGATGCTTGTGGAAAATATCCAGCAGCTCCTTCTTTACAAAGGTCAGGGTGTCAGCCAATACGGAACGGGAATCTACACGCTTACCCTCATGAATAAGGAAAGCTGGAATACGGAGAGTACCTACTGGAAGGCCAGTCTTCTCATCGTAATTTTCAAAGTTATAGTCTACGAACCAGTTTACACTTGGATCAATTGGCATATCAACCTTGGCGTTGTTCAAAGTAGCAATGCCGGAAAGAACTACAGAGGAGCCATCTGTCTGAACTGCTCTGCCGGAATAGAAATCATCCATATCCTTCAAAAATACCCGCATAGGAATTTTTTCATCGGTATCGTTACCGGCCAGGTCAATACCTACCAAGGATACAAACATGATTTCCGGATGGGCCTGCAGGGTTGCAACAATATCCTCTCTACTGGAATTGGCTGGGATGACAAATAATAATTCTTCCATAGCATTTACCACCTTTTCTAAAGTAATATTAATAATAAACTCAATTAACAGCTTGCAGTAAACAAAAAAACCACACAGATCACCAATTGCAATCTGTGTGGCATCGTCGCCATATATATACGGTTGTTTACGAAACAAATAATAGCACAGCCATAAGCTTTTTGCAAGTGTTTTTTTTGCCAATTTTAGCCATAGCTCCGGAGGCACCAGACCAGCCAGTCTGCTGATACTCGGCGGTTTTTCCATGACAGCCGAGCATCTAAATTAACGGGACCAGGCCGATGGGGAGCCGACGCCCCCACTGTCCGGGTCTCATTTTACTTACTAAACCGGACGTCCACATGGTTTCCAAAGTGGATTTCCAGCTTTGCATCCTTGGGAATGGCGATTTTTACTACGGCCTTGCCCGCCGGATATGGACTGGTATAGCCCGCCTCACTGTTTGCCCCGTCGTTCTTCCCGGCTTCCTCATGGGCATCCGGTGCAATCACTTCCACTATGGTACCATTATATTTCCTTCTGTCCACGAAGAAATAGGCCAGCTGACCTACACCGGCATATTCCATTTCATCGGGGTTAAGATATGCTTCCACCCAGATATCACTATCGTTGCCCACATGGGCCACCACATCGCCGGCCTTTATTTCTGAGCCCTGTTCAATGTCATTAAGATACACCACCCCATCCACGGGAGCCGTTATCTCGGTGGCACTGCTGGTGGTTTTGGCCTCCTCCAGGGCCATACGGGCCTGATTTACCTGAAGCTCAGCCCGTTTTACCGCCTCCTGATTGGCTGGCTGATAGGAGGACTCATATACAACACTGGTTGAGGTGCTTCCGCTGGCCAGGGCAGCCTGGTATTGGGCTTCAGCCTCATCCCGCTGAACGCCGCTGACCGCTCCCATTTCATACAGTCTGTTCATCTGGTCCAGCTTGCTTTTGGCATTGTCTATTTCGGCAGAAGAGACCCCTCCACCGGATTCCACCACCCGCGGAAGCTGAACCACCACTCCCTGGCGGATCTTTTCCAAATTCTTCTCCGACAGCAGCAGGGTCTGCTCCATCTGTCTTATTTGCTCTTCGGTAACCTTTACCTTAATTCTGGCAATAATATCACCTGCTTTGACCATATCGCCATTTTTTACCATTATTTCCGTAACAGTACCGGGAGCACCGGCCCGGGCCCCCACCATGTTCCCCACAATTCTGGCGTCATATATATCCAAATTACCCCAGCAATACAATATATACCACACCAGACTGGAGCAAAGCAGGGTCAAAGCCACTATTCCTGCCAAGCCATATTTTATTATAAATTTAGCTTTACCTGTAACATCAATCTCAGCCAAAATAAACCTCCAAATTTAAATGGGAATCTGTGAAAATACACAGATTCCCTACATGAGTACAAAACCTACAATCAAAGGCCCTCCAGCTCACTGCCTGTAAGCTTCCTTCCCACCTCAGCCCAGGTATTATTTATATTCTTATGACTCATAACTTCTGTCACATGTAATCCTGAGGCCTGAGCCAGCCGGCTTGCCTTCACTATATCAACAATTTCATACCGCTGCTCAATAAGATCAGCCACCGAAGCCCGTTCAACATCATATCGCTGATTAATCCGGTCTATAAGGGCATTATTTCGATATGCCCTCACCATTTCATCCGATATTCCCAAGGCTTCCGAAACATCAATCCATGTA
>NZ_CAMYWM010000066.1 GCF_947302755.1 uncultured Anaerovibrio sp. | reverse complement strand
TATTAGGGCTGGTTAGGGACTTTCACCCATTAGAGTGCGCCCATGCTGGGCGCACGACTATAAAGGCCCTGCTCATCAGCAGGGCCTTTTAATTTTATGTACAATCCGTTACCACCTTTGGACTAAGGCTCAACCTTTTTCATCAGCTCCAGTAATGCTGATACCTCATCACCGGACAGGGTTACCCCCTTTCCCATCTTCTCATGGTTAGGAGCCCAGTCCCGAATATCATATTTAGGTACAGCACCATTCCAAGAAATCAAATTCAATTCCTTCGTCCACCCCTTCGGGGATGTAGACAAAATACCAATGGTTTCAATTATCTCATAAGAAAAATCCTTTGCCATATTCTACCCCCTTGTGTTCAACATTTAGCTATCTTGGCATTTGCTGAAATTCATTAAACAGGACTGCACTTAGGGCATTCATTATTACATGGTATTTCTCTGAGTCCTTAAACATCTGCTCATAGGTTTCTTTACTCTCAATATAAGCCTGTTGGGCCGTGTTATTGAAGATATTCGGGAATACGTTATTTGTAAACATTTGCTGGCCGTTATTAACAGCAGCTGTTTGAAGCTTCTTGTCCTTGATCAGCTTATCATGGAGATTGGACATCATCACCTTATCAGCCTCGGTTATTTCCCCGGCATACTGCTCATTAATCTTGTTAATTACTTCCTCCAGCGGACTAACTGTCTCTGTCTGTTTAACAGGTTTTTTAGGTTTTGCTGGCTCATACTCACCCTTCTTCTCTTTCACCAGTTCTATAGACCCTTCAAAGGTCTTTTTGAGATTATAGTATTCCAAACGAACACGGTTATCCAAATCAAATGGTGTAGCCGGGTCGCTTGGCAAAACCTTGGCCAGATAAGAACAGAAAATGTACTCCTTATGCATGTCCTTATCGAACATTCTCGCAAGCTGTGAAATGTAGGAATACCACTTCACAAAGGTACGGCACATCTTACGGAACTGATACCGCTGCTCCTGATTCAGCTCATTATATTTACGCTGAACCGGCAGGAGCGTATTAGTTATGGCCTCCTGTGTCTTGTTATTCTTGCGGGCATCCTCATCAAAGTAAATTTTATTGACATTCTCAATGTCTGTTTCATCATAGATTTTGTATTCACGGAGCATACTTTGAATCTTATAAATAGTATTCTTGTTAAGTTCCTGATTCAGATATGTTTCCTGATAGAATGGCTGGAAAGCCTCCAGTATTTCTTCCTTGGTGTTCACAAAATCCAGTATAAAGGTATCTTCCTTCTCTGGGTGAATTCTGTTAAGGCGGGAAAGAGTCTGCACAGCCTTTACGCTGCGCAGCTTCTTATCTACTATCATGGTATGCAGTAATGGCTCATCAAATCCAGTCTGGTATTTCTCTGCCACCACAAGGATATTGCCCTCGTCATGGAATACCTGCTTTGTCTGGGCCTCTGAAACATGGTTGCCCTCAGAATCAACATTAAGACCACTCTCCGTATACTCAGTACCGTTAGGGTCATCAGGGTCTTTAATACTCCCGGAAAAAGCGGCCAATATTTCCACATCATCATATTTCTTGGAAGCCAAATACCGCTTTAACTCATGGAAATAGCGCACAGCTGCAAGGCGTGATGAAGTAACCACCATCATCTTTCCCTTGCCGTTTATCTTACTCTTTGTAATATTCCTAAAGGTTTCCACGATAATGGCAGATTTCTGCTGGATGTTGTACGGATGCAGCTCACTGAACCGCCTTATCATCTTTAATGCCTTGGATTGTGGCACATCTGGATTATCAGGCACATTCTTGGCAATCTGATAACAGGTCTTGTAGGTCATGTAATTTTGCAGTACATCAAGGATAAACCCTTCTTCAATGGCCTGCCTCATTGAGTAAATATGGAATGGATGGAAGGAACCATCCTGATATTCTGTACCGAATAATTCCAAGGTTTTATTCTTTGGTGTGGCTGTAAAAGCAAAAAATGACAGATTTTTATGATGCCCATGGGAAATCAGCTCCCGGACTATACTGTCTTCCGTGTCCATCACTTCATCCTCTGCCTTGCCTTCAATTTCGGCATATTCCTTCAAGGCATCCCTGGTATCAGCCAGGGCCACCTTCATCTTCATGGCAGAAGTACCAGTCTGGGAAGAATGGGCCTCATCCACTATGACAGCAAAGTGTTTACCCGCAGCGTCATTTACTTCCTCATAAATTACAGGGAATTTCTGAAGGGTTGTAACAATAATCCGCTTTCCGGAATTTATGGCTTCCTTAAGATCCTTGGATGTCTTCTTTTCCCCAATGGTTTCCACACTGCCAAGAGTATGGTCAAATCCTGTTACTGTTTCCTGCAGCTGGGCATCCAGATTACGGCGGTCAGTAACTATGATTACGGAATTAAATATTGGCTCATTATTGGCATTATGAAGGGAAGCCAGACGATAAGCCGACCAGGCAATAGAATTGGACTTGCCGGAGCCTGCGGAATGCTGAATAAGATAATTAATACCAGTGCCGTTCTCCAGTACATTGGCAATGAGCTTGCGTACCACATCCAGCTGGTGGAAACGAGGGAATATCAGCTTTTTCTTGGTTACAGTTACTGTTTTGCCATCTTTCTTGGTCTTTTCCTGCGTTACCTGATAGCTGATGAACTTCTGCAAAATATCCAGCATACTGTCCTTCTGCAGAACATTTTTCCATACATAGGCGGTAACATAATCATTATCAGCGGTCTGAGGATTTCCTGCACCACCGTCATTTCCTGCGCCATTACTGCCCTGATTAAATGGCAAAAAGAAGGTATTACTACCATCCAGCTTGGTGGTCATGGCAGCCTCATAAAGGTCTACAGCAAAGAAGGCCAATATACGGTGATTCAGCCTGAAAGCTGGCTCCCGCTGGTCACGGTCATACATCCACTGGGTTTTGCCGTTATCTATGCTCTGGCCAGTAAGCTGGTTCTTCAGCTCTATAGCTATGACAGGAATACCATTTACTGCCAGTATCATATCCACGCTGTTGTTATTCTTTGAGGAATAATGCCACTGGCGGATGCACTGGCAGATATTCTGCTGATAATGCTTTACGGCAGTTTCATTAAGAGTGGATTCTGGCTTGAAATAGCATATCTTAAATTCCATGCCAAGGTACTTGAAGCCGTGACGAAGTACATTAATAAGCCCTTTCTCCAATACAGCATCCTCAAAGCACTTGTAGAATTTCTGATTAACATCAGAATTGCACTGACGCTCAAACCGCTGCCACATAATAGGCTGGGTAGCCTTTACAAAGGATATCAGGGTTTCAATATCCAGTGCCATATCAATGGAATTGCGATACCCGGTATCATTAGCCTTGGTATAGCCTCCCTCCGGGGAAATCAGAAACGTCTCAATATTTGCTTCAAACTGCTTTTCATCTTCTGCCATATTATCACCTTATTTATCCTGTGTATTTTCTGCTTCAAGTATAAGACGATCAAAATCACTTAAATACTGTTTATCCTGAATAACACGATACTGCTCAAATTCACTTTCGGCAAAAGCCTTGGCAATGGCTGCTGTGACCTTGCCCTTATTATGCAGAACTTCTGCATCGTTAAATTGCAAAAAAGCATCCAGTTTAGATGCCCAGTCAGCCATAGTCATGGGGATGTGACGGCGGGCCTGACGTGTTGCATAGTCTAAATACATGGTGACTATTTCATTAAGTTCCTGCATTTCCTCTTTAGCAAGATAATTCTTAGCTACAGAAACATCAGCTTTAACAATTTTCCCATCTGGAGCATTTTTCCATGAGGTTAATCCCATATGTTCCTTTGTGTGATCTGCTCTTGCCATGATTAATTCTGCAGCTGTATTGCCATGTACAGCATAGTGCATCTTATTCTGTACCGTGGCAAAGAAATCTTTGGTAGTCTTGCTATCCAGCGTATAGTCCACCGCCGTAGCATAAATATCGGTGATTTTCTGATAAAAACGCCGTTCACTGGCCCGAATCTCCTGAATCTCAGAAATCAGGTGATCAAAATAGTCCTCGTCAAAAATCTGACCATTAATCAGACGATTCTTATCCAGTACATAGCCCTGCTTGGCGAAGGTGTCCAATACCTTGGTTGCCCACTGGCGGAATTGAATAGCCCGCTGGGAGTTTACACGATAGCCCACAGCAATGATGACTGATAATGAATAGAAGTTGTAACGATATGTTTTGCCATTATCTGCAACTTGTTCCATTTTGGAACAAGTTGAACTCTCGCTAAGTTCTCCGCTTTCATATATAGCTTTCAAATGTTTTGTAATAGCCGGTCTGCCTATATCGAATAGTTCTGCAATAGCCTTCTGGGTCAGCCATACATCCCCATCCTGCACCCGAACCTCGATGGAGTCTGCACCACCATCCTTGGTAAATACCAAAAAATCCACAGTACTATTACGGATATTTGCTTTTGTCATTACTCCACCACCTTCCGCTTGCCGGTAACTACCTCGTAAATAAGGGACTTTTTGTAGGATTCAAGGTCTTGGATAAGGGATTGTTTTTCGGAAATCATTGCATCCATTTTTTGTACTTTTAAATTAAGTTTTGAGATAATTTCATTCTGTATTTCAATACTTGGTATTGAAACTGAAATATTAAATAAATCGTCTGTATATAATCTGCGCAATCCGTCACCCACACCTGTAATATATTTCTTAAATTCCGTTATTGCAGCTGGTGTATGAAATAGATATTCAAGAAACTTCGGATTAATACGCTTATTTCCTCGGAATACAGCATAATCTGGACTAACTAACCCTTTATAATTGGATTCAAAGAATACGCCAAGGTGAGCTTTTAACCGATTAAACACCATATCATGTTGTTCTACAACTTTTTGTCCAATATAAGACGATGTAGGATTAGCCACAGATATTTCACTTGAAGGAACTATTCCAAGTACCTGACTCACGGAAAGCGGTTCTTCTATTCCTTGCTCAGATCGATTGTTTATTTCTGTTAATAGATGTTTAACTCGAATAATGTTCCAATCAAGTGGGGATTCCCCTATCCACTCAACACCGCTATCCTTCATCGGAGCATTCTTATCTAATCCCTTAGTAACAGCCTCATATATAACAGCCTGTTTCAGTTCCTTGTATTCCTCAATACTTGCTTTAGCTTCAGCAATAATAGAATCTATCTTGTAACAACGGTCATCAAGAAATGAAAAAATAGGTTTAATAGCATTTTTTTCAGGCATAATCAATGTAACATCATTTAACATTCGCTGCGTTACACTAAACACCTTTATACCACTTGCACGAACTCGTAGCTGTACTCTCCAAGCATCACTTTTAAATAAATACGCAAAATACTTGGAATAATCAATATTTTTCGGTCTAGCTATAATGGTGTGATATCCTGCATAAGTTTCATTATCTCCGTCCATGTATGCAGCATTTCCTAAACCATCATAATCCTCAGAGGTATCTGCAAATACTATATCACCCTTATGAAGTAAAGATTTGTCTGTAATTGCTATGTTTTCTGGAGATATGTATCTTAACAGCTCAGGACTTAGTGTAGTACCAGTGTTATTTTTTGCATGAATTTGTCCATAACTAATGACAGCAACTCCATCATCTACTAGGTCTGCCTTAGTGATGTTCAATCCTTTACTAAAAACAAATTGATTTTTCATGCGTTCTATATTCCATGTAGCTGGAATAGTATCTATCCAGCTAGTACCGCTCGGTTTTTCATTCATATTATGCTTCCTCCCCGAACAGTTCATGGAGCTTGGCCATCAGGCTCTTTTCGTGAGCTTCAATACGCTTAGCAATTACATCAGCCGGCTCTATCTGCTTATACTCATAAAAGGTGCGGGTAAAGGGAATCTCATAGCCCACCTTGGTCTTTTTCTTATCAACCCAGGCATCAGGATTATATGGCAATACCTCACGCTTAAAGTAAGCATCAATATCCTCATCCAGTGGCACATTTTCCGTATCACGCTTCTTGGCATCAGCCACTGGCTTTTTATTTTTGAGCACCTTGTTGCCTTCCTCATCCAGCTCCGGGGATTCCACAGTAATCTTGTTGTAACCCAAGGTTACGGAGTCCAAAACCTTGCTCTTAACAATAATTTCATTGCCGTTTTCATCCACATCCTTGAAGGTGCCATCCGTATAATCACCGTAGATTTTTACAATCAAATCACGGCAGGCAGTAGTAATATCCACCCGCTTATTACCGATATTCTTTCTTCTGCTGGTATAACAGCTGCTGGCATCTATCAGCTGTACCTTGCCAGTGCGTTCATCTGGCTTATCCTTGGTAATAATCCACACATAGGTGGCAATACCTGTGTTGTAGAAGGTATCATTTGGCAGCTGCACAATGGCATCCAGCCAATCATTTTCAATAAGGAAACGGCGAATCTCAGACTGGCCTGAACCCGCATCACCAGTAAATAGGGATGAACCGTTCTGGATAATAGCCAAGCGACCAGTCTTTTTCAGCTTCGCCAAACCATTGAGCATAAACAGCATCTGGCCATCCGATTTTGAAGGAAGTCCCGGCGCAAAACGGCCCGCCATTCCCTTTTTATGCTCAGCTGTAACCTCTTTTTCCTCACGCTTCCAAGGAATACCAAATGGTGGATTAGAGATAACATAGTCAAACTGGTAACCAGTAAATTTATCATCAGAAAGGGTATCACCAAACTGCATATTGTTTGGGTCACCGCCACGAATCAACATATCAGCCTTGGCAATACCAAAGGTAAATGGATTGAACTCCTGTCCAAATACATCAATATCCGCATCAGCATCAAGGGCCTTAAGCCGTTCTTCCATACAGGTCAGCATCTGGCTTGTACCCATTGTCATATCATAGACAGTCTTGGAAATGCCTTCATCCCCAAAGGCATTATTATCCCCGGCCACCAGCAAATCACACATGAGATAGATGACATCACGGCTGGTAAAATGGGCTCCAGCTTCCTCATTGTAGGACTCTGAGAACCGCTGAACGAGGTTTTCAAAGATGTAACCCATATCCACCGCAGCTATCTTTTCTGGAGAAAAATCACCCTTATCAGAGTTGAAATCTGAAATTACACGATAAAGAAGCCCGCCTTCCACCATTCTTTTGACCTGGGCAGAAAATTCCATGCGGGCCAGTATGTCCTGAACATTGTCAGAAAATCCATTAAGATAATCCTCAAAGTTTTCTTCTATATTATTTGGGTCAGCCACCAACAAATCAAAGGTGAACTTGCTGGTATTGTAAAACTGATAGCCGGATGCAGTTTTCAGAAAGCCATCCTTTACAGCCAGCTCCTTTACATCCTCATAGGTCTGTAAAACCTTATCATGAGTAGGTAGCAAACAGTCATGGAAACGCTTAATAACTGCCATTGGAAGCACCACAAGACCATACTCATGTGGTTTAAATGCACCCACAAGATCATCAGCCACCGACCATACCAGTGCCGCCTTCTCCTGAATATTCTTACCAACTTCCTGAATTTTATCATTGCTGGATTCCGCCATCTATGTTCATCCTTTTCCATTGAAAGTTTTAAATCTTTACACACTAATAATTATAATGTACATAACATTTATTTCAACAAGATAATGGTTAATCCTTTTTTAATCAACAATTCTTCCTTGTCCTCATCCACTGATTATGTTGTCTAATGCTGGTATATCCATGAGGATTTTCATTTTATGGTTCAAAATATGGTTCAAAGACATACAGACACAAAAATACCCCCATGAGACTATCTTCTAAAGTCCCATGGGGGTTGAATTTCAAATGGTGCGACAGGAGGGATTCGAACCCCCGACCCACGGCTTAGAAGAAGCTCGGTGGGCTTTATCCTGCGTTTTTCCTGCCATTTGTCCACTATATACACTACTTTTTTACATTCTTTCAGCCCAATGTCTACATTATATACATTGTTTATTTTGCTATTGGGGTACAAATTGGGGTACAAATTTTTTTGGGCACCTATTAAAGCTCAATGAATATTCATGAGAATAGCATGTATATATTGTCAATCCCTAAGCTTCTCCAACTTTCTCCAAAGCTACCCTTTCCAACTCAGTACCAACATAAAAACCAGCCCTGCGCATCATGGCAATACATTTCTTTACACTATCTATGTACCCAAGTTTTTTAGCTTTCATCAAAACACCAACTGTACCAGTTACCATTATCCCAAGATAACGAGCCGTTTTTCTAGCTGCATTATCATCAATGACAGTCAAAACATCCTCCCCCAACTCCTGGGCCATAATCATTACCTCAACTTCACCAGCATGAAGTTTCGCTTTATACATTTTCCTGTCATCCTGCGAGGCAATGCTTTTTACATTAATCCAATCCAATGTCTTTATAGTATGACACGCAGAATCATCTTTTACAGTCACTTCATCAAAGACAGCCTGAGGAATAATGACATCACCATACATTTTGTGCAATATATCCAACATTCCTATTTTACTCAAAATAATCATAGGTGTAGAATTTACAATCACATCACGCATTATCAAAATCCTCTTGCAATTCAGCCGCATCATAATTAAACACAGATACTTTGTTCTGCCCTAGAAAAAGCATAAAATCCTCTTCTGACATACCGGCTATTTCAGCACAATACCCGATAGAAACATGATGGTTCACATAAAAGTACAAAGCAGTGGCACGTCTTACCATTTGCTCGGCCTCTATACGATTCATGCAAGTGTCATATAGCACTTCTTCTGGTATATTTATTGCAACCTGACACATATTATCGCCTCCATCTAGTATCTAAACTACAAATATTATTACCTCAATACTATAATTTCCCTTATTATAGCATATTTTTTAGTATATTTGTTCCACTTTCTGCACAATCTAAAAAAGCCCTGACATATTATAGCCAGAGCTTGTGCCATGCCTCCAATGGGCATGACACATTAATCTTTCATATATTCTTCCAATGCAGCGACAGCCTTGTCCTGCTGGTGATCTATAACATGGGCGTATACATCAAGGGTCATCTTGGCAGAAGCATGACCTAGCCTTTCGCTTACTACCTTGACTGGTACTCCAGCCTCAAGAAGTACGCTTGCATGATAATGTCGCAACTGATGGAAGGTAAAGCTGTCATGGATGCCAGCTTCCCGTAGCAACGGTCTAAACCATCTACGGCTAAAGTTGGTTGGACTTAGCGGATAACCATACTGTGTGGTAAAAATCAGGTTATAGTGCCACTCGTAAATTTCACTTAGCTCATCAGCATATTGCTGTTGCCAATCTCGATATGCCTTCAACATCTCCACATCATGACTGGTAAGCAATATAGTACGCTTACTGGTCGCAGTTTTAGGCTCTTGGAATACAGCACCCTTGCCCACCACATGCGCGATTGCCTTATTAACGGTAATAGTACCAGCTTTCTCATTAAATGAATCCCAAGTCAACCCAAATACTTCCCCCTGACGCATCCCGGTATGCATGGTCAATTTCAATAACACTGGGAGGGCCGTAGCATAAAACTCCGAATCAACAAGACCTGCTTTGAAAATCAGCTCCTTTGCTTGAGACTTTGTTAGAATAACCATCTCCCTGCTTACATTCCGTGGTGGTTTTGTAGCCCTAGCTGGGTTCTTTTTGATGAGCTCTGCATCAACAGCAGCATCCAGTGCGGTTATAAGATACCTCCGCACTCCTCTGACTGTTGAGGTTGACAGGCCATCGCCCTTCAAGCTACCGTGTTTAAGCAAATCTGTAAAGAATTTTTGCAGGTCAAATACCTTCAAATCCTCCAATGATACATTACCAAAGGCCTTGGTTACATAACGGAGAGAACTTTGGTACTTTTCGTAGGTCCTTGGTTTTACCCTATTGGCTGCGTACTGCTTTAGGTATATATCAATCCATTCACTGACAGTAGGAAGAACAGTCATCCTCTCCCCAGTCAGCCCTGTATGAAATGCTTCCATCTTCGCAAGAGCCTCACGCTTAGTAGCACCAAAGAAATCCTTACGGTGCATCCGCTCCTGCGAATCATAATACGTTATCCTTAGTCGATACTGCTTACGCTTTTCATCAAAACGCCACGATCCCTCACCATTTCTTCTCCGACTCCCCTTTTTAGCCATTCTATCACCTCCTGTTCTTTAAAATGTGGCAGGCCATTTCTGACCTGCCTTGGACTACTAGTTGCCATATTAGGCAGCAAGTAACTTTGTCACGAAAGTAGCTGGTATAAGGACTCTGCGACCTAAACGTTTTGACGGGAACTCCTTAGCCTCTATTTTACAGTAAATGAAACTTTTGGATACCATTAAAATTTCGGCTAATTCTTTTACGGAATAAAATAATTTAGTTTTTTCTTTGTTTGCACCTGTGTTTTTCATATCAATCACCTCCTTCATTATAGATAATATATGTTTATATTTTTTAACTTCGACAAATATTTGCCCCATATTACTCATCTCTTAGGAATAAGTTATATCTCGTCGTGTTATTAATGCGCTTCGACTTGAAACTATCTTTCAGCTCATACCTAAGTATGCGGCTTAAAGCGGAGGTTGACATGTTATCAAAAAGCCTAGTATCAGAATCTATTTCCTTAATCTTGTCCAATATATCTTGGGGCGTAAGCTCCATATTATAATCATCCCCCACTCTAAAAACTTTTTTTATGATAGAAATAGTTTCAATAGTTGAGTTGGACGACTCATCACTAGGGATAACGGCGTCGGCAATATATTTGTTTATCTCCGGCTCAGTACAGAACATGCCGTCCTTTCTGAGAACCTCAGAGAACGCCTCCAACGATTTTCTGACGATATATGGCATTTCTTGCTCAAAGTAGCAATCTTCGAATGATGCGACCCTCGGATCTTCACTTGTCATTGCATTCGGAAACGGGAGAACAATGAAACGGTTCCTTAAAGCACTCTCCAACTCGCCATCATCTCCTGTGGTGAGCTTATAATTGGTGCCTACTAGGATTTTGAACTTTGCTGCAGAGCTTCCTCCATCCGCATACCCCTTCAAATAGGAAATCTGCTTGGCCGATATCTTCTTGTTGGACGCCTCTTTAATATTGACAAGCCGAGTATGATGAAGCTGATTATCTTTGTCTGAGGTGGTTATATCAGAAACCGTATTGAACTCGGTGATATCTGTCTCATCCATCATCCTCATAATGATATTTGAAAGTCTGGTTTTTCCAGCGTTGGAAACCCCTTGGAACACATATATCCGCTTCAGGGTCGCAGCTGGCGAAAGCAGAGCCCCTATGATCTGGTAACATAGCTTTTTCCAATCCTCATTATCTTGGAATATATCATCCAAGATAGCATCGAAAGCTTCTGGCTCCTTGTACTCTAGAGGATAATCAAAATCCATCGCAAACCGGTTAAACCTGCTTACTGGTAATGACGGGGAAAAATTGTTACTGATGATATCCAGTACGCCATTTTTGAAAACCAAGGAAGTATCTGGTATCATCTCCAAGTTATCAGCATTAGATAACTTAGGAACATGCCGGCGTTTGAGTTTTTCAAAGAGTCGTTTGACCTCTGCTTGATTGAGGTCATAGTTACTTGAGGTTTCTTCAAGGAAATCAAGGAACAACTCGTAGAGATCCTTTTCATCACAAGGAGTATGGCGCAGACTATCAACGTCGCGGATTAGGTAGTGCCAATCAAGGCTGCCATTTACCCGTTCCTTGACGATCTGGTACTTTACTCTAAAACTCTCGATTAAGTTTGGAATATTTAGAGTCGTAGTACCAAAATTTGCTATGCCCATTGGAGAACTGGAACATTTTACCCCGTTGTATATTTGCTCAAGCAAATATTTTTGTTCTATAAAGACCAATTTAGCATTATATTCAAGAACTTTTTTTTCAATGGCAAGCATATTTATTTGCCGCTGATAATTTAAATATTGAGCTTGCTGGTAGCTAACCCCCGCTGCGGCTATTTCCGTCATGGTATATGTATCCATGACACCTGGAGATGGCATCATGTACATAGGTGCTGACTGTGGAGGATAATAATCTATGTGAGGTCTATTATCCTCGCAAGTCATCACAGGCTCAGTTTCGACAATGGTGCTTTCTTTAGACGCCCTGTATGTGTCTCTGTCTACAACGTGCATCCCCTTTGGTAATTCATAACTGTTTTCCATAAAGAAAACCTCCTCTTAAATTTTTTAGATTTGAGCCTTATGCAAATCAGCTCTTCTATATTAAGGATACCAGACAGTATTCTTCTAAAATTCAAGAAAAAATGTAATTATAAAAATTAATGTAATAAAAAATCAAACCAACCATTATGGTTGGTTTTTTGTGTTTTGACTATGCTTTTATTAATCACGCATGCATGTATTTTTTTTGAATTGGAGGCCTTTTATGCCCATATTCCACTCAAAAAAATAAATGCATGCGTGAATGACTATCTATTATGCTATTTTCTTTATAATTATCCCCGAAACACCATACTGTTGGAGTATATTGTTAGCATATTGCTTAAATCTAAGTATGAGAGCCTTGTCCAGATGAAGTACCTTTCCAGCATTTGGACCGACCATAATTCTGGTACTGACCACCATGTGTATATGCGGCCAGTAACCTTTTTCCTTCTCATAGAGGTGTAAGCCCTGTATCCACGCTACACCGCACTCTTGGCTCCAAAAATTATTTATAATAGAACCTACTATAATGGCATGCTCTGGTTCCAGTTCTGCATTGAAATCCAGGAGCAGATGATATGCTAGTGTTGTCCCGCTATTACCTGCCAAATCGTGAAACAACTGTATTTCCCTTGCTTGTTCAAAAGGATTGGAGGGAGCAGCATTAATACCTCTCCGTATTACATGTTCATAAGCATCAACGTCGTAGCATTCGCTGCTGTCATCACATTTACTGCTATACCCCTGCAGATAGTCCATTTTGTGTTTTAGGTCATAAAATGTATGTATAGGTTTCAGCACTTTAAATATGGCCATCTTAACAGCCTCTCTTTCCATAGAGTTTGTTTCTGACCAGAGCAATAGTCCTGCTAAGCACAGGACAGCTATCAGTAGAGCAGCCCTGCATTTTACAGCTATTGGCTTCACATATCAAATTATAGAGTTCCTGCGCAATCTCTGTCTGATTGCACATTGGTCTGGTCTTTTTCAATCCGCATTGTAATAAGTACGTGCTAGCTGAAAGCCCAGAAGCATCTGCAAATGCCCTTATCTCATTTAATTCCTTTTCGTTCCCATAAACAGTAAGTTTCATGCTTTTACCTCCTAATGTGCTATCTATGGTATAGAATCAGACTAATACTATTACTAATCCAAGCTATACTACTTATACCTAGTCCGGACATCTCCTTATGACTATTACCTTACATCTACCATTCCGGTATATATATGTTTACCTGTATTTACCTTCCTTTCATAACTATCTTTCTATACACATAGCGTATATTAAATATATGTTATGTGTTTTTTATTTTTTACAGTAAACTTTAAAAGGTAATATAAAACCATTTTGTATCATAGTTTTTAAGGTCAGTCGTTATTGGGGTTCAGCTACCCATATACATTACCGAATTGTAATATTATTTTCCGGTTTTGTCTGGGGCCCAGTATAACTGATGTTGGGTAATTTTGTTTTTAATTTTTTAAAATAGTGCTACAATTATATTGTATAAATTATATTTACAATGGCAGGTGATACCGCGGATACGATTGAGTTAGAAGTCTTATTGGAACTGATAAAGCAAAGTCAGAGGAAGGAGCTGGTGAGGTTTCTCAAAGAGCATTATAACGAGTTTTATACTACGAGAGCAGTTCATTATGAGCTGCTCTTTTGTTTGCCATTATTTTTTGTCCAATACGACCCGCTGAATTGGCGGGGTATAAAATTAAAAGGCCCTGCAGATGAGCAGGGCCTTTATAGTCTGAAAAACTATTGTAATGAAAACTCTATTTTTTTGCCAAGGGAAGCAGCGGCACGAAT
>NZ_CAMYWM010000065.1 GCF_947302755.1 uncultured Anaerovibrio sp. | reverse complement strand
GGAGTTCCTTTTTTATTGCAAAGCTCATTTTAGACAATTACAGGAATGCTCCTACTCCATGTTTCAGTTGCCATTTCATATAAAAATCAATATCTTTTTTCTCTGGCCAATAACTGTTTTCGTTCCAGATTATTTCATTTTTTTCAAAATCATAGCGGACGTGGGAACCATTCCAGTCTGAATGATTGCCCATACAATACACAATAGCCTCAATATCTTTAAAACCAAGTCCCATCAGCCACAAGTATTTAATAAAAGTATATGGATTATTACCATACATTTTTCTTACGCTATAAGGTGGTTTACAATTGAATATCTTACATAGATCTTTAAAGGAATGACTGGATCTTTTATTTTCCAGTTTTTCATTTATCCGGGAAAAATCCTCCAAAAAAGATATATGTATATCCATAGGGTGTTTTATAAGCCTTAACAAATCCCCCAGTGTTTTTATTAGCAAATTCTTGGGCCACATTATTTTATATGGCGCAATCTTGGCTGACATATAAGCCCAAATACGAGCTTTTACTAATTCAAAAATCTTAGTCGGTAATGTATTTTTTGCCACGAAATGATGTGACATCATTCTTGTGTATTCTTCATCGTACCCTTCCCAGTTTACATTCCATTCAACTCCATTATTATCGGGAAACGAATGATATGTCCCATTTTCCATGTCCCACTCATAGTATGCTTCAGAAAAACTAAAATGCGGCATTAAGTCCCACCCCAGTTTACGCCAATGTAATATTTTCAAAAACTTTAGATGAACATGGATAACCTTTAATCTAAGCAAATGACCATCATCTGTCTGGGTAAGCTCTATCCGTATAGGAATAATGCGATCTGTATTTGTTTTTTCATCATCAATAGGGAATATCGTAAACTGATATTTAGAAAAGGCACAGGCACTTTCCATTTGAATATTATGATTTGATTCTGAGGTATAGTCAGCAAACTCAAAATTCTGATGCTTTGGGCACCAGCACTTACGCTTGTCTTTTTCAAATTCATCTACAATTACAAAGGATATTTCATCAGCCGTATAAGAAAATGGTTTCAAGGCTTCGGTATTATCTTCGTGCCATTTCTCTTTACCTGATTTCCTGATCCATACTTGAGGACTCGTATCCAGTTTTTCTAACATCGTAACCGCCTCCTATGCCCATTTATAACCATTTTATATTAACCTAGTTCTCCGACGGCTACCCTATGTCTCATAGCAGATAGCCCACTCAATATAGCCAAATCCCGTTTGGACAGCTTCTTATTCATGTAATTCTTCACTTTGTTAATCATGTTTGCAGCTTCTCTATTACCCAATTCAGCCGCCTTATTCAACCATTCCAAGGATTTATCATAGTCCTGTATTATAACCCTTCCCTTAAAATACATGAGCCCCAGTGCCAGCATAGCCTCTGTGTTGCCGTGTCCCGCTTCCTTAAAGATTCTCTCCCCTTCCGGAAGAAGGTATGTCAGTCTGCTTGCTTCATCAGCAAATTCCATCCAATATGGGGCAGATAGTGGATATTTATTTGACTCGCTCAAGAGCTGCTCCAATCTCAAATAATATCCATCATATATTTGCTTTACATCTAAATTTAACAATTCCTCTAGATTCATTTCATCCACTGCTTTTATATAAGGAATTGGTTCAATTACAGCATCATCAAAGAGCACTAATTCTTCTTTTGAAATAGGGCTTATATGATTTACATCTATCTCCAAATTATTGTGCTGAGCCCAATAGTAACAAACGTCATTTACCTCCTTGGACAACGGAAAGTTGTATTTCCCCAATGCCTGAACTATATGATTTTCATTTTGAAGTTCTATACAAGCCAAATAATCCTTATCGTTCATAACATAAATAATGACAGAATCGTGTCTCATTATGCTATACCGATATGAAGCCACACAATTATTAAATGCCGCCCCTAGCTTTGAAAGCATATTTGTATTTGGTAACAATCTAAATTCATATCCATTAATCTTGCATGCATAGCCCTGCTCTACCTTATTGTATTTGATTTTAGTAGATTCCCATCTTTCAGATAAAGCAGTAACTTCAACACTAATTGCATCATGTACGTAATCCGTCAAACCATCTCGTAGTAAGCGTGTTTTGACTTCTTCAGACAAATTATTATAGTAGTCACGAAATGAAAAAAGTATATCCCATTGCAGTTGGTTCAAAACTATATCTTCAGAAACAGAATACAGCCACTTTAACATTTTCTTTTCACCTTTTTGTTCAAGTAACCATTTACAATAAAATTCCACTACTTCCCAACGTCGTGCGGAATCCCACCGTTCCCTGGCAACATGCTTTGTTTCTTTATCATAGTAAAATTTATTAAGCTGCATAGAGGCAATACATTCATCCAGATAAAAGAATTTATGCATATAATTTATATCTTTTATACCCCACTGCTTGAAAATCATGTACCAAACAATTGCATACGGATTAAAGGTATAGGCCTTGCGCAGGCTTTTGGGTGGCTTAATTTCCAGCAAATCACACATTACCTTATAGTTATTTTTCTCCTCTCGGCTAAAGATTTCGTCGAATATGTAATAACTATCCCGGCTAAGAAAATACTTGAAAAATGTTTTTAGAAATACGATGTTCGGGTCAAATGGACGCTTCATATATCCCAGCACAGTATATTTATTTTTTATCTGGCATAATACACTTGGCTTGATTCCAGTAGCATAAAGCGTACTTTCCCGCATAATCTCTATAGCGGTCTCAACAACAACATCAGGGATTTCAAGATCTGTATCTGTCCAGTTAATGTAAGTATCATCCTTTTGTTTAATTTGAGATATCACATATTTTTCGCTTACAAAATCCACTGATAATGAATAATTGATCCACCTTGTAAGAATTCCGTTTACCGTGTCTTGAACTCTCATAACATCACAGGCAATATTTATACATTTCGATGGAGCACTCTGATATATTCTCCATCTGTAAGGAATAAAAACTGGTTTATCGTTGATTTCACCATACCTACGATAAATCTTAGCAAAGCCCAATAATCCCTTGAAACAGCAGCCAGTTTCAGAAACCACCCTATCATCAGATATATCCATATATGCTTCCATGGTATTATGCTTTGGACAATACACATAGTACGTATCAAGAATACGCCTATATACTTCCTCCGAATATTCAACCACTGTTACACAAGGGGTATCCTCTATATCCTTTTCAAAATATTTAGGGTCAGTACATTTTTCCTAATTAGCTTTTTCATAACCATATATAAAAGCAACGTCCAACATACCAACACCCCCTTGTCCTATAAAGCAATTGTTATCTAATCTAATTTTATCAACAAACAACCATCTTTAGGTCGCTTCCCAAGCGACATTTATGCTATCCTTGAATGCTTTTTAAAAGCTAATCAATATTTATTATCTGTATATTATCATTCCTACCAAGCCTTGAAAATACCGCCATATCCAAAAATTCTGCCAATCCAAAGAACATTTATTCTCACCTAATTTAATTTGTAAATTTATTACCACAACACACATTTCACGGTAAAGAAAAAGTCCTCCCCGAAGGGAAGGCCCATCATATATAATCACACACATTTTATTGCTCAACTTTTTATTCCCTTGACTTCTTTTTTGCTATCTTTTCCAAACTCTTGATATGAGCCAAATACTCCATCTCTACCGGCGAAAGATTTTGTATTGGGAATTTCCGATATTCACTGGCTGCCTTTTCTATTGCCTCATCATGGCTGACAGTTCCACGAAGGGACTTGACACGATAGCCTACGGAAATAATAACATCTAGATTATAGTTTTTCCTTTTGAATTAGATTTTATTTTTCTCTAAAGGCAGGAAATTATTTATCAATAACGAATTTTAACAATGTACAGTGATTGTGTTATTAACGTAAAATGACTTTATATAGGAGGTCACAGATTATGTTCGATAGTTTATTCAAATCAAATCAACCCAAAGCTGCCGCACCATCACCAGCTGAACGGATAGCACCGAAAGCCCTTCGCCCTGCCGCAAAGCCCGAGGCCAGTGTTCCTAACTCTTCCGATATCAAGGTCGCCTATTTAACAGCCAGTGAATTAAATTCGGCTGCCCTGACTCCCCTTTTCGAGGTTGCCGAGGGACCGGCCCTGGTTGTTGGCTACGTGTCGCCGGATAATGATATTAACAGTGTGGCTTCAGATATCAAGAAGGTTTTGCCGCCTAATGCCAAGCTTATTTTGTTGACCACCTCCGGCGAGCTGTGCAGGCCAGCTGGGAGCCACAGTCTGTATTGTGAAGCACCTGACAACCGTCGCAAGGTTTTGCTTCAAGTATTCTCCCGTCGCATGATCGATGATATGTATATTATGACCATCGACTTGCCAAATGATGACCTCCGCAATGGACAGGTAAACATGACCGTGGAAGAGCGGGTAAGACGGATGCAGCAGGAAATTGACAAGCATCACGTTCCATTCCGCATGAATATCAACCATACCTTTGCCATGCTGTATATTGATGGTTTGTCCAACTGCGAGTCCTTTGTAATGCAGGCCTTCTACCAAAATGGCATGTACCCTATTCCGTTTATTGGCGGCAGTGCCGGCGGCCTGTTGGATTTTCAGCACACCTACATCTACAATGACAGCTCAGTCCTGGAAAATGTGGCAGTGGCCGTTATCGTACACACCAGCAAAAATTACCGCTATGGCATATTAAAGACACAGGCCGTTGAGCGGGTGGGCAAGTATTTTGACGTAGTCAATGCCAATTCAGCCCTGCGCTACATCTCCACCGTAGAGGACAGTAACGGAGATACCATTCCATTTATAGATGCATTGATGAAGGAATTGGGCTGCGCCAATGTTGCTGAGCTCAATGACCGGATGCAGGGGTACACCTTCGCCACTGATATCAAGGGGGAGTACTTTATCCGATCCATTGCCAGCATTGATGAAAGCAATTACCGCATTAATTTCTTCTGCGATATTGAAAGCGGCGAGCGGCTCTATTTAATGAAGCGTGTGGGGTTGGAGGCTGATTTAAAGAATGCCGTAAGGGAATTCAGCAAGGACAAGCCTGCACCAATCGGAGCTATCCTCAACGACTGTATTCTCCGCCGCCTGGGCTATCCTGATGAAATCACCCATGTTGATATGTTTGCCAATCTGCCGGTGGCCGGCTTCTCCAGCTTTGGTGAAATCAGTGGTCTTCATATGAATGAAACCCTGACAGCGATTTTCTTCTATTATGAGCCAAACGGCTCCTCCTTCCACGACCAATACATTGATTTCTTTGCGGGACACTATGCCGCCTGCCAGGAATTCTTCCTTACCCGTGTCATTGCCCGCCAAAACCGGGTAGGCCTTTTGAAGGATCAGGTGCTGAATCTCTTTGATGAATACCAGCAGAGCCTGCCGTCCATCATAAGGACCATGATGCAGATGTCCAAGGATGTGGATGAAGTAAAGAGGTCCATGCAGGAGCTATCCGGCGGTATTGACGAGCAGGGCTCCTACTTCACCCAGCTGTTGGAGCGCAATTCCGAAATAACGCCAAAGCTCCAGCTGTTAAGCTCCAGCACGGAGAAAATTAATGATGTAATGCAGATTATTACGGATATTTCCTCCCAGATTAATCTGTTAGCCCTGAATGCAGCCATTGAGGCCGCCCGGGCCGGTGAGCACGGCCGCGGTTTTGCCGTTGTGGCCCAGGAGGTAGGCAAGCTGTCCAAGAGCACCCAGGAAAGTGTACAGAGCTCCGATGAAGCCATTAACACCCTGATTAACGATGTTAAGGCCATTGATAGTATTCTGGCCAAAAACAAGGAATTTGAGGATAAGATTGACGAATTTGACCAGCGCTTCTCCAAGCAGGTTTCCTCGGTTCACGACAGCCTTCAGCATAGCCTTGACCAAATCAGCAAGTCCTCCCAGGTCATCAAGGATCTGGATAGGGTAAATGCCACGGTTACCGACAAGCTGAAGGTATTGCAGGAAACCATCCATAATATTGAGCTGGATATTTAATCAACTTTTAACAATAAAAGGCTGCCGGTTCCTTGCGGGGCCGGCAGTTTTTTTCGATATCTAATATGAAATCTTAGTGAATCAAATCAGAAGGATGAAGATGAGCTTTAAATTTTGTGTAAGGACGTAGCGCACAATATGATTTTGCGCGGAGTTTATTGCGAAGGAAGTGATTTTCATGGGCAAAATCAAGATTTTCGTATTAACTATTGGTATCATGCTATTTTCCATGAGCAGCTGCTTCGCCTGGGGATTAGGCTGGGGATGGGGTGACCTGGATGATATCGGTGACCGCCCCCTGATACAGTATTATGCCCACACTCTGGAAAATGGCTGGTCTGACCGGGCCAATGACGGTGAAGCCGCCGGGGACCCCTATGGCACCCAGACCATTGATGCCATACGGGTACAATTTCTCACAGGCCGCAATATGTACATTATGTATCGTGTCCACGTACAAAACGGGAAATGGACTGGCTGGGCCATGAACGGATCCACAGCCGGTATCTATGGAAAGCCTATTGATGGTATACAAATAGGCTTGGGAAGCTGGCGAGGTGATTTGTGGTCCGTTTCCTACAAGGGACGCATCAAAAATCAGGGCTGGTCCAGGGAATGGCTGCCGGAAGGAGAAATATTAGGCAATTTAAATGACCCTATTCTGTCATTTAGAGTAAGGATAGAATAATATATAAAAAAGCATTTTACTAAAATACAAAGAGCAGGGGTAATTGCCAACAGCAATAGGATTTAGATCTTAATCTGTGCTGGAGGTAATGCCCCTGCTCGTTTTACAATATATTGTTTTACGATACTGTCTCTGGCTGCTGAGCCTTAATATACATACACCGCATAGCATTAAGAATAGCCAAAACTGCCACTCCCACATCGGCAAATATAGCCGCCCACATGCTGGCAAAGCCCAGGGCACCGGCAATCAGCACCAATACCTTAATACCAATGGCAAACCAGATATTCTCCTTTACAATTCTAAGACACTTACGGGACACCCGGATGGCTGTGGCAATCTTAAATGGATCATCATCCATCAATACCACATCGGCAGCCTCTATGGCCGCATCACTGCCCATCGCTCCCATGGCAATACCGATATCTGCCCGGGAAAGCACAGGGGCATCATTAATACCATCCCCCACAAAGGCCAAGGCTTCCTTATCACTGGGTTTAGCGGCCAGAAGCTGTTCCACCTCACTGACCTTATCCTGGGGCAGCAAATCACTGCGCACCTGATCAATGCCCAATTCCCCGGCCACCGCCTCGGCTACCGCCCTGGCGTCACCGGTCAGCATAACGGTTTCACGTATTCCCTGGGCCTTAAGAGCCTTTATCGCTGCTTTGCTATGGGGCTTAGGAGTATCGGCTACTACGATATGTCCCTCGTATTCACCATTAATGGCCACATGAATTATGGTACCATGATGCTCACATGGCTTCCAATTAATGCCAAGATCCTCCATCATACGCGCATTTCCAACACAAACCGTATCGCCATTAATAATGGCCTTAATACCCCGGCCAGCAATTTCCTCTGTATTTTCTATACGGCAATCGTCATGCTCATTCGGATAGGCCTCCAACAGAGAAAGGGCAATAGGATGGGAGGAATAACGCTCCACATGGGCGGCCAAATGCAGCAGTTGATTTTCATCCAGCTTCTCCGGATGAATGGCCACCACACTAAAGGTGCCCTTGGTCAGGGTACCGGTTTTATCAAAGACAACGGTTTTGGTTTCCGACAGGGTTTCCATATAATTGGAGCCCTTCACCAAAATACCATGACGGCTGGCCGCCCCCAGGCCCGCAAAAAAGGATAAGGGAATAGAAATAACCAGGGCACAGGGGCAGCTGATTATCAGGAAGGTCAAGGCCCTATACAGCCACGCCCCCCACATTGGTTCACTGTCCATTACAGTTAAAACCACTGGGGGAATTAACGCCAGGGCAATGGCCGCCCACACCACAATAGGGGTATATACCCGGGCAAACTTGGTAATAAATTCCTCGGATTTGGATTTTCGGGAACCAGCATCCTCAATAAGCTCAAGAATTTTTGAGGCCGTGGACTCACCAAATTCCTTGGTGGTCCGTATTTTCAGCAACCCCGTCAGATTGATACTGCCGGAAATTATTTCATTGCCTGGTTCCACATCCCGTGGCAGAGATTCTCCCGTAAGGGCTGCTGTATTTAAAGTAGAATGTCCTTCTACCACAGTTCCGTCAATAGGAACCCTTTCACCGGGCTTAACCACAATAACAGAACCAATTTCCACATCATCCGGGTCCACCTGCTCCAGCTGGCCCTCCTCATTTTCCATATTGGCATAGTCGGGAGCAATATCCATTAAATCTGCAATATCCTTGCGGCTCTTGCCCACAGCATAGCTTTGGAACCATTCGCCAATCTGATAAAACAGCATTACCGCAATAGCCTCTACGTAATCACCGCTACGATACAGGGCCAGGGCAATGGCTCCCAGGGTGGCAATGGCCATCAGCAGATTTTCGTCAAAGGGCTGACGGTTTCTGATACCCTTCACGGCCTTTATCAATATATCATGTCCAATTATAAAATAGGGAATGATATACAGGGTAAATCTGAACATGCCATCGGCCTCAATAAAATTCAGGGAAATCATTATGATGGAGGTAATGACAATGCGTATCAGGTTTTGCTTTTGTTTTTCAGTCATGACAATCTCTCCCTGCAGCCCGTTGCTGCCCCTTTTATCCGATACCAGCCAGCACTAAGACTCCCTTCTCTTAGGGAGAATACAGCACCAGCAGAGCCCTGGGTAAAAGTCCAATAAATTCCGATGTAACCTCGAGCTTCTTTGACTGAGCATTCATTTTATTCAAAAAATATTTCACAGTCCGGCTCCACCTTGCGGCAATCCGCCAGTACATTTTTCATAATCTCCTTTGGCTCAACTCCATCCTCAAATTCTACCTTCATCTTCAAGGCCATGAAGTTTACCGAAGCAGCCTTGACGCCCTCCACCTTATTGGCCGCCTCCTCCATCTTGGCCGCACAGTTTGCACAATCCACTTCAATTTTATAGGTCTTTTTCATAATAATATTCCTCCCTTTCTTTTCCTGCATACATCCATATAATTGTCAGTCAATAGCGCGAACAATTAAGTGGTTATTTAATTGTTTTCTATGACTATATATTAAACAATCGCTTAATCGTTGTCAAGTAAATAATTAAATTAGACTTATTCAGTGGGAGATTTATACGCCCAATAAATAAATGTAGTGGAATAAATCCAGAGCTGGCGGGTACTAAGTCTCTCCCTAAGAGGAGGGAGACTTGGTACCTGTTAGCGTGGGGTTAATTTTTTGCTTAATCGTTACTTTCTGCTATAATAATAGGAATAGCAATACATCAGGATAGTTATTCCATCAGAAGGAGTGCTTTATACAATGACTACACTGCCCCACAAGCACCATACTCAGGAAGAGGAGCAATTTATTATTGATAATATGCCAGCCGAATGTACCATTGCCCAGGTGGCGGAGGCCATGAAGCAGTTAGGTGACCCTACCCGGCTGCGCATCTTTTGGCTGCTGTGTCACACTGAGGAATGTGTGGTGGATATTGCCGCCTTTATGAATATGTCCTCCCCGGCCGTTTCCCATCATCTGCGGGTGCTGAAAAACACCGGCCTGGTAACCACACGCCGTGAGGGCAAGGAGGTATACTATACCGCTGCTGATACCCCCATGGTGAATAAGCTGCACCATACCATTGAGGAAATCGCAGAAATCAACTGCTGCGACCAGTGAGTTCATACATAATTTACACACAAAAATAACCCTGCAGACAGTTCGTTAATCGACACTTTCAGCAGGGTTTTGTTTTTTATTATATTTTTACTATGAACACTTAGTGAGCACAAGCCTACGGCGCAGTGGGAACTTAGTGTTCGTTGTAAGGACGTAGTGCGAAAAACCGTTTCGCACGAAGTTTATTATTTAATCCAAACAAAAAAGTGAAGCAAACAGCATCAAAACTTATTTGCTCCACTTGAAAAATAATTACAAATATTCACTCTCAAAGTATATCAATTATTTCCCCGGCCAGGGCCTTGTTCATGGATCTCACGGCGCAGAATTTTCCGCACATGCTGCAGGTATCTGCATGATCATCCTCAGGGGCACGGGAGTCTCTTATGGCCTTGGCTGTTTCCGGGTCCAGAGCCTCCTTGTACTGGGCCTCCCAATCCAGCTTTCGTCTGGCATCTGCCATACGATCATCCTGATCGCGAGCCCCCGGCAAGCCCTTGGCAATATCCGCTGCATGGGCTGCTATCTTACTGGCAATAATTCCCTGACGCACATCCTCCACATTGGGCAGGGCCAGATGCTCCGCCGGAGTCACATAGCACAGAAACGCCGCCCCACTCATGGCCGCCATGGCACCGCCAATAGCCGCCGTAATATGGTCATAGCCAGGAGCAATGTCCGTAACCAATGGACCCAATACGTAGAAGGGAGCCCCCTTGCAGATGGTTTGCTGTACCTTCATATTGGCCGCTATCTGGTCCATAGGTACATGGCCAGGACCCTCCACCATAACCTGTACATCCTTGTCCCAGGCCCGCTGGGTCAGCTCACCCAGTCTGATAAGCTCCTCTATCTGCACACCGTCAGTGGCATCGGCCAGGCAGCCCGGGCGGCAGGCATCCCCCAGACTTACCGTAACGTCATACTCCCGGCAAATGTCCAAAATCTCATCATAATATTCGTAGAAAGGGTTTTCCTCCCCGGTCATGGACATCCAGGCAAAAACCAGCGAACCGCCCCGGGAAACAATATTCATCTTCCGTTCCCCCTTGCGAATCTGCTCAATGGTCTTGCGGGTAATACCGCAATGAAGAGTAACAAAATCCACCCCATCCTCGGCGTGAAGTCTCACCACATCCACAAAGTCCCTGGCGGTAAGGGTGGCCAAATCCCGCTGATAATGAATTACTGCATCGTAAACCGGCACCGTTCCCACCATGGCCGGACATTCCCGACACAGCTTTTGCCTAAAGGGCTGGGTATTACCATGGCTGGATAAATCCATAATGGCCTCCGCCCCCAGCTTTACGGCACTCATTACCTTTTCCATCTCAATGTCATAATCCTTGCAATCCCGGGACACTCCCAGATTGACATTTATCTTGGTTTTCAGCATACTGCCTACCCCATTGGGCTCCAAGCCCTTGTGGCGCACATTGGCAGGAATGGCCACCTTCCCCTGGGCCACCATATCCATTATAAAGGACGCCTCCCGATTTTCCTTTCTGGCTACCTCCTTGATTTCCGGCGTAATAATACCCTTTCTGGCCGCCTCCATTTGTGTTGCATACTCTCGTTTCATTTCAATCTACCTCCAAAAAATAAGCAGTGCCCGACTGGACACTGCCTTATTATTCCATATGTATCAAAGCTACCCGAAGTATACTATCCTACTGTGTGGCTCTGTCAGCATTCCTACGTTGGCATTATCCAAATCAGGTTCAGGGTCGTGTGACCTCTCTGACACACCTCTCAGCATTTCCGCTCCCCTTGCTATTCTATTATCTTCTTTGACTATAGCATTGTTTAAGCCATATTGCAATAAAAAATACAAAAACATCAGACTAATTTTAGTCTTCCTGGGACTCCTTTATATATTGCTCCATGGTTCTATAGGCCTTACCGCTGTCAATCATTTCCCCTGCCAGCCTGATGCCGGCCTCCATGGTAGGGGCCGCCTGGGCCACATACAGGGCCAATCCGGCATTCATCAATACAGCATTTCGTTTGGTGCCCTGTATTTTCCCGGAAAGGACCCCCCTGGTAATCTCCCCATTTTCCTCTGCGGTGCCGCCTATCAATTCCTCCTTGGTGCCCCGTACCAGGCCAAAATTCTCCGGACAAATTCTGGTGGTGCGATAATAGCCATGCTTCAATTCACATACGGTGGTTTCCGCACTGGGGGATACCTCATCCAGGCAATCCAGCCCATGAACCACCAGGGCGTTAGTAACCCCCAATTTATCCAATACCTTGGCCACCGGCTCCACCAGATATTCATCATATACCCCCAGCAGAAAATAGTCCGGGTTAGCCGGATTGGTCAATGGACCGAGGATATTAAATACAGTTCTGAAGCCCAGCTCCCTGCGAATAGGACCCACGTATTTCATGGCACTATGATATTGCTGGGCAAAGAGGAAGCACATGCCGCAGCTATTCAGCATTTTCAGGGCTTTTTCCGGGGATTGGTGAATATTGGCCCCCAGAGCCTCCTGGACATCTGCCGTACCGGATTTGGAGGAAGCGGCCCTGTTGCCATGCTTAGCCACCTTGACCCCGGCGGCCGCTATAACAAAGGCCGAGGTAGTGGAAATATTAAAGGTGTTGGAGCGGTCACCGCCGGTGCCGACGATTTCCAAAACCTTGAGGCCAGGATGGGGTACCGGTGTTGCCAGCTCCCGCATGGCGGCGGCACAGCCGGATATTTCCGCTATGGTTTCCGCCCGGGTACTCTTGGTGGACAGGGCTGCCAAAAAGGCGGCATTCTGGGTCTGGGAGGTCTCCCCCTGCATAATTTCATTCATTACAGTGTACGCCTCATCATAGGTCAGGTCCTCTTTTCTTACGATTTTTTCAATTGCTTCTCTAATCATTTTTTTGGCTCCTTTCAAACAGCAAAACATTTTTTTGAAAGCTCTTAACTGCTTTCCTTCCAGCAGCCTGACCGAAGTGTGGGCAAATAATAAAAACGCCCTCGACGATATAAACTATCATCAAGGGCGAGAATAAACTATTCCCGTGGTGCCACCTAGATTTGCGACTTCACACACTCAGCAGGATACCATCATATCCCCGGCAACTAACGTATGCCTGCACGTCACGGGATACTCTGCAGGAAATACCAAGTCCTGCATTTCATCGTGCCCTCTGTGGTCCATTTACAAATCAGCGTTCTGCCCGGCTCCCAGCTGCCCGGGCTCTCTGTGAGTGCCCCATTTGCTTGATCTCCACATCATAGGTTTGTTCAATATTTTTTTGAACCTGTCAGTATTAAACAGCAAAATACAAAAAATGTCAAGGTAAATGTTACTTTACTTTTTACTTGTATCTATTGTGCAGTCACATTGTCCTTCCACTGCGCATATAGAAAAATAGCTTTCCTCCAAGGGAATCCAACGGGAGGCAAATACTTTGGCCGCCTCGGCACCATTTCGCCTGATAATACGCTCCATCTGCTCATCAGGGGAAACGGTCAAAAAAATCCGCCAATCGTATTGCCCAACCAAAGCAGGATGGCAGCTGTAGGACCCCTCCACAATACAGAGCTGCCCCACCTTTATATTGACCGGCTCCAGCAGGGACTGGCTTTTACAATCAAACCGCTTATAGGGCAGATCCATAGCCCCCTGCCGCAGTGGCAGAAGTACCTCAGACAGGAAGCGTTCATGGTCCACATTTTCCCCAGGTGTATCCAGCCGCTCTGCCGTCCGCTGCTCCGGCCTAAGAAAGAAATCATCCATATGAAATACAGTGGCTCCCGTCCTTTCATGGAGTAAGGCCGCCAAAGTGGTTTTCCCGGCCCCGCAGCGGCCATCAATGGCTGCTATGGTACGGTCCGGCTTATGGGACAGCTCCAATATATGCTGTACAATTTCATTAAATACTGAAAACATATTATCACCTTAAACCTCTTAATTGAGAATTATTCAGTGGGAGATTTATACATCCACTGAATGTAGTCGAATTAATCCAGAGCTTTGCGGACGTATCCAAAAGGCAAAGTCTATTGGTTAATACGTCCCATGGAAAAGTATCAGCTATGGGGGCTTTTCTCCCTCCTAAAAGGAGGGATACCTAGCACCCGTTAGCATGGGGTTAAATATACATTTCCTATGATACCAAAAATACCGGACAGGAGGCAAATAAACAGCCACCCGCCTAGCGGGTGGTTTTTCAGTTTCGGGCATAGCCCTTT
>NZ_CAMYWM010000064.1 GCF_947302755.1 uncultured Anaerovibrio sp. | reverse complement strand
CAAAGAATACAGACTCGTCTTCTTCGCTAAAATCTTCTGTGTGTGTGCTTTCTATGCGGAAAATATTATCATCAGGCTGAACTAGAATCTTTTCCACCTCTGGGGTACCCTGAATGTACTTATTAACTATGTCATCAACAGGGACATTTTCATATTCCTTTACACAGGTTTTTAGGATATGACCAATAATTCCCTTTTCAGACAAAACCTTTTTGCAGGCATTATCATATAACCGTTTCCGCCGCTCATCAGCATTTCCCATAAGCCTTCTCCTTGTTTGAATAATATATGATATTTTTAGATATTATATTTATATTATACTACATAATTTACAAAAATACTAATATTATTAAATAAAATATTTATATTACCTAATCTGTCACAGATAGTAACACCTTTTCCCCCGTCCTCGACGGTCCCCCGACGCGAAGCTAGTCTTTTAGGGCTCCCCCAGAGGGAGGCAAGATATAATTACGAAATCCCAATTCCGCATTCCGAATTACGAATTACGCATTCCGAATTACGAATTACGAATTACGCATTCCGAATTACGAATTACGAATTACGAATTCTGAATCCCCCCCTATTCCCCTCCTCCACGCAAAAAAAGACGCAGGCACATCGTCTCCGTCTTTTATACCACATGAAAGTTTAACGAAATATACATAAAAAGGACTGCGACCTTCGTACATCGCAGTCCATGAATGTTATTTAAGCAAGAAATTATACAGTTGTACGGCTAAACTGGTCACGCAAAATTACATCGTGGGAACCACCCTCTACAATGGAGGTAGAGGATACCAAGGTCAGGCGGGCCTTCTCCTGAAGCTCAGGAATAGTCAGGGCACCACAGTTGCACATGGTAGAGCGAATTTTACTCAAGGTTATCCCCACATTGTCATGAAGGGAACCGGCATAAGGTACATAGGAGTCAACGCCCTCTTCAAAGGACAGCTTCTTGGCCCCGCCCAAATCATAACGCTGCCAATTCCGGGCCCGGTTGGAGCCCTCACCCCAATACTCCTTATAGTAAGTACCATTAATCTTGATACGGTCAGTTGGAGACTCGTCGAAGCGGGAAAAATATCTGCCCAGCATCATGAAGTCAGCTCCCATAGCCAGGGCCAGGGTCATGTGATGGTCATGAACGATACCGCCATCGGAGCAAACCGGAATATAAACACCAGTCTTTTCATAATATTCATCACGGGCCTTGCAGACATCAATAAGTGCCGTTGCCTGACCACGACCAATGCCCTTGGTCTCACGGGTAATACAGATGGAACCGCCACCGATGCCCACCTTAATAAAGTCTGCACCAGCTTCAGCCAGGAACATGAACCCATCCCGGTCCACCACATTACCGGCACCTACCTTTACATCCTCACCAAAGTGCTCATGAATATACTTCAATGTAATACGCTGCCACTCAGAGAAGCCCTCGGAGGAGTCAATGCACAGCACATCGGCACCAGCCTTTAACAACGCAGGTACACGCTCAGCATAATCACGGGTATTGATACCAGCTCCTACGATATACCGCTTATTGGAATCGATCAGCTCCAGCTCATGCTCCTTGTTGGCGGTGTAATCCTTGCGGAATACCATATATACCAAGCGCTGATTGGCGTCCACCAACGGCAGCATATTCAGCTTGTGCTCCCAGATGAGGTCATTGGCCTCTGGCAGAGTAGTATTAGCACCGGCATAAACCAGCTTCTCAAAGGGAGTCATAAACTCAGAGGCAGGGGTATCCAGCCCCATACGGGAAATCCGATAATCACGGCTGGTCACAATACCCAACAGCTTACCGGTTGGTTCCCCATCCTCCGTAACCGCCATAGTGGAATGACCGGTCTTTTCCTTAAGCTCTAAAATCTCACCCAAGGTTGTAGAAGGCATAATATTGGAATCACTGCGAACAAAGCCAGACTTGAAGTTTTTCACCTTGGCCACCATAGCAGCCTCTTCTTCTATTGTCTGAGAACCATAAATAAATGAAACGCCACCCTCACGAGCCAATGCAATGGCCAGGGTATCATTTGATACGGACTGCATAATGGCGGAGGTCATAGGAATATTCATGGAAATCTTTGGTTCTTCACCCTTTTTGAACTTAACCAACGGCGTCTTCAAGGATACATTTGCCGGAATGCACTTATCAGAAGAATAGCCTGGAACCAATAAATATTCGCCAAAAGTGTGTGATGGTTCTTCAAAATAGAATGCCAATTTAATCCCTTCTTTTCTGTAAATTTTTAAACAACAACGCTTCTTGAAACCCTATCAGGTCAAAAGATATTGTTACTATACTAGTACAAACCCTGCACCTTGTCAACAAAAAAAGGGCTGTCCTTTAAGCAAGGACAGTCCTCTATTTAAACTTATTCTACAGTTACAGATTTGGCCAAATTTCTTGGCTTATCCACATCGGCACCACGGGTAATGGCAGTGTAGTAGCTCAATAACTGGAGTGGAAGAACGGCCAACAATGGAATCAGCAGCTCATCGGTATTGGGAACGGAAATAACATGGTCGGCATACTTCGTAAGCTCCGTATCTCCCTGGGCAGCAATACCAATAACCACCGCATCACGGGCCTTAACCTCCTTGATGTTGCTGAGGGTCTTCTCATAAACGCTCTTCTGGGTAGCCAGGGCCACTACCGGCACACCGGTGGTAATAAGGGCCAGAGTACCATGCTTCAGCTCACCTGCGGCATAGGCCTCAGCGTGGATATAGGAAATCTCCTTCAGCTTCAGGGAACCCTCCAATGCCACCTCATAGTCCAAGGCACGGCCAATGAAGAATACGTCGGTGTTAAAGCCATATTTCTTGGCAAATACCTTTATAGGCTCCACATCCTCCAGGGTCTCGCTAATCTGGGAAGGAATCTCCCGCAGCTTGCCCAGCAGCTCCTTCATGCGACGGGGTGCCACGGTACCCCGAAGGCCTGCCATATAAGCACCCAGCAGGAACATAACAATAAGCTGGGTAGTATAGGCCTTGGTGGAGGCTACGGCAATCTCCGGGCCGGCCATGGTATAAATAACCTGATCTGCCTCACGGGCAATGGAGGAACCCACCACATTGGTTACAGCCAGGGTCTTAGCCCCCAGCCGCTTGGCCTCCTTCATGGCCGCCATGGTATCACTGGTTTCACCGGACTGGCTGACCACAATACACAGGGTATTATCATCGATAATCGGCTGACGATAACGGAACTCAGAGGCAATATCCACCTCTACCGGAATACGGGCCAACCGTTCAATATAATATTTACCAACCAGACCGGCATGATAAGCCGTTCCGCAGGCCACAATGAAAATCTTGGAGAAGGAATTTACATATTCCTCGGTCCAGCTGAGCTCCTCAAGAACGACTGCAGAATTATCCTTGGCAATACGGGAAGCCAGGGTATCGCGGACGGCCTTTGGCTGTTCGTGGATTTCCTTAAGCATGAAATGCTCATAGCCGCCCTTTTCAGCTGCCTCAGCATTCCAGTTAACCTCAAATACCTTCTTGGTAATAGGCTCACCCAAGCTATTGGTAATCCATACGGAATCCTTCTTTACCACAGCCACCTCACCATCATTTACGATATAGGTGCGACGGGTACGGGCAATAATGGCCGGAATATCGGAGGCGATGAAATTCTCATCATCCCCAAGGCCAATAACCATTGGATTATCCTGCTTGGTACAAATCAGCTTGTCCGGGTCATTTTTGCTCATAAATACGATGGAATAGGAGCCCTCAATACGCTTAATAACCTCACGAACAGATGCCTCAAAATCGCCGTTGTAGACTTCCTCCAGCAGATGAGGCAAAACCTCGGTATCCGTGTCAGACAGGAACTTGTGCCCCTTGGCCATAAGCTCTTCCTTCAGGGTCATGTAGTTTTCAATAATACCGTTATGTACTACCGCAAAATCCCCATGACAATCGGTGTGAGGATGGGAGTTGTTGTCGGAAGGACGCCCATGGGTTGCCCAACGGGTATGACCGATACCAATATTCCCCTCAGGAACATTGCCCTCTATCTTTTCCTCCAAAGCGGCGAGACGACCTACGGACTTTTCTACACGAATTTTCTCCCCGCTAAGAACAGCAATACCAGCTGAATCATAGCCGCGATACTCCAGCTTGGTAAGGCCCTCAATAAGGAATGGGGCAGCCTGCTTGCTGCCAATGTAACCAACGATACCACACATAAATAAAACCTCCAATATAAAACTGGAAGTCCCATGTCCTGCCCAAATGCCGCTCTGTCCTGTCAGTCACCTGACAGCTTTAACAGCATTCTAACGACCGGCAAGCCGAGAGGCATCCGCTGATAAATCGACAACCTCTTCCTCGTCACCTCACTGCCCAAGCAGCGAGGCCATGCGCTAGAACATCAAGTTCTTTCATTAATATGAACATAAAGACTTCAAAAATAATATTACCGTGATTTTGACCCTGGAGCCAAAATCACGGTACGTATTATAGACTATTAATATATCTTAGTCAAGTATTATACACACATAGGAGGATAGTGCCCATACAGTGGCCTTTTTTACGTCGGCACTTAGTGAATGCAAGCTGAAAATACTGCATGAGCTTAGTGTCCGCTACGTAAAATACAGAGTGCGAGCGTTCACCGTATGGATACTATCCAACGCTATTACATCATACCAGGCATGCCGCCCATTGCACCGGCACCGGCCATTGGGTTGGCAGCACCCTCAGGAGCCGGCTTATCAGCAACCAGGGTCTCAGTGGTGAGAACCATGGCAGCGATGGAAGCCGCATTCTGCAATGCAGAACGGGTAACCTTGGCAGGGTCAACGATACCGTTGGCAATCATATCAACGTACTCACCCTTGTATGCATCGAAGCCAACGCCGACTTCTCTATTCTTAACCTCAGCTACAACTACAGAGCCCTCCAGACCGGCATTGTTGGCAATCTGGCGAACTGGCTCCTCAACTGCACGGCGTACAATATTGATACCAGTCTTGATATCGCCCTCAGCCTCAAGAGCATCCAAAGCAGGGAGAATATCGATAAAGGTAGTACCACCACCAGCTACGATACCTTCCTCAACAGCAGCACGGGTAGCATGGAGAGCATCCTCAACCCGGAGCTTCTTGTCCTTCATCTCTACCTCAGTGGCAGCACCGATTTCAATAACAGCTACGCCGCCGGAGAGCTTGGCCAGACGCTCCTGGAGCTTCTCCTTGTCAAAGTCGGAGGTAGTGTCAGCAATCTGCTTCTTAATCTGCTCAATGCGGGAGCTGATTGCACTCTTTTCACCCATGCCGTCAACAATAGTGGTATTTTCCTTGGAGGAATGTACCTGACGGGCACGGCCCAAATCCTCGATGGTTACGCTGTCCAGCTTGCGGCCCAGCTCCTCGGAAATAAGCTGACCGCCGGTGAGGATTGCAATATCCTCCAGCATAGCCTTGCGACGATCGCCAAAGCCAGGTGCCTTAACAGCCAGAGCCTTGAAGGTACCACGGAGCTTGTTTACAACGATGGTAGCCAGAGCCTCGCCGTCCAAATCCTCAGCGATGATAACCAGCTCCTTGCCCATCTTAACAACCTGCTCAAGAATTGGGAGAATATCGTTAACAGTGGAAATCTTCTTATCGGTAATGAGGATATAAGGATCGTTCATTACAGCTTCCATCTTGTCAGTATCGGTAACCATGTAAGGGGAGATGTAGCCGCGGTCGAACTGCATACCCTCTACAACGGACAGGCTGGTCTCCATACCCTTGGATTCCTCAACGGTGATAACGCCTTCCTTGCCAACCTTTTCCATGGCATCAGCAATGTACTGACCGATTTCCTCATCGGCAGAGGAAACAGTAGCAACCTGGGCAATAGCCTTCTGGGACTCTACTGGCTTGGAAACCTTCTTCAATTCCTCAACCAAGGTCTTCACAGCCTTCTCAATACCCTTTTTCAGAACCATAGGGTTAGCACCAGCAGCTACGTTACGCATACCCTCATGAATCATAGCCTGGGCCAACAGGGTAGCAGTGGTGGTACCGTCACCGGCAATATCGTTGGTCTTGGTAGCAACCTGACGAACCAGCTGAGCACCCATGTTTTCAAATGGATCATCCAGCTCAATATCACGGGCAATGGTAACACCATCATTGGTAATGGTCGGTGCACCAAACTTCTTATCCAGAACTACGTTGCGGCCCTTTGGACCAAGGGTAACCTTTACTGCATTTGCCAATGCATCAACGCCCTTTTCCAGAGCACGACGAGCTTCTTCATCAAATAAAATCTGCTTTGCCATTTTAAATGCCTCCAATATATAAGAAATAAAATCAACCTAAAAGGATATTACTCGATTACACCAAGGATATCGCTCTGACGCATAATGAGGTAATCCTTGCCATCAATCTTAACCTCAGTACCGGCATACTTGGAATAAAGGACACTGTCCCCAGCCTTAACCTCCATAGCGATGCGGTTGCCTTCCTTATCAATGCTGCCTGGGCCTGCGGCAATAACCTTGCCCTTCATTGGCTTTTCCTTGGCCGTATCAGCCAGAATAATGCCACTGGCCGTCTTGGTCTCAGCCTCAGCAACCTCAATAACAACTCTGTCACCTAATGGTCTAATCATATTTATCTGCCTCCTAAAAGATAGTTTGTTAACTATTTTGTTAGCACTCCATTTAGCTGAGTGCTAACTCCGAGTATTATGATAAATCTATTTGCAAAAAAATGCAAGCAAAAAGTCAAAAAAGCAAAGAAATCATTAAATGACTTCTTTGCTTATAATTTTTTCAGGGCTGTCCCCGGTATGAAAAATCCTCAAAAGAGCTTATTATTTTAATTTATATCCTTCCCTCATCAGCACAGACATGGCTTTCCCCCATTTATGCTCCTTTACCAGGATGTAATCCGTATTGTACGTGGACACGGAGAATATACTGATACCATTGTCAGCAAGAATAGTGGAGATTTTTGCCAATACCCCTACCATGGATAAATCCACCATTCCATCAATATAAAAGCCCTTCCAGCCATCATCCCGTTTTATGCAATTGGCTGGTGCCTGCTCCGTTTTGCATACAAGGGATATTTCCTCATTGGTTTTGGCCAAAAAGAAAAAATCCATTGTCATGTCTATTTCTGAAATATCACTTACCTTACAAACTGTAATACTATCCTTTATAGCTGTCAGATCCATGATGTACCCTCCAATTTTTAAAAGCACTGCCTCAATACTGCTGCCGCTGAAACTGCCTTCTCTTTTTTTACCTCCGGGCCCGTTCCGCCACCTTATACCACCGGCACCCTGTTTCTAAAAAATGAACAAACATTGGTGAAAGGGCTGTCCCATCACGCCTTCCACAGCATGATTTTGAACATATGCCGCTTACACAAGCTGAAGAGCTTTACCCTGGTTCATATAATTCTATGTTATATAATTCTATACAGCACAGGCTAATTCCTCTTTTTATTATGAAATCTTAGCGAATCAAATCCGAAGGATGCAGATGAGCTTTAGATTTCGTTGTAAGGGCGTAGTGCGAGTTTGTTTTTCCTTTTCTTTGTCCTTTATATCCCGGATATTGGAAAAGTGTTATCGCTATTATTGGGCTTTATGTAAAATTATTTCTGCCGCAAATTACCAATGCAAATTGAAAAAAGATACGCAGTCCAGACGCTCCCTAAAGGAAGGGGTGAGAGGTCAAACCACATATCTTTTATGAGGCTAATTATACATTATTTTACAGATAATTTCAAATTTTTTGAACAATCATACAAATGGAGATAGGCCCAGCTTCATATATTTTATACTTGTTACAGGCTGAATACATCTGATAAAATGTATTGATTAAGTAGAATTAATTTGACTTGGAACAAATACAACTAAGTTAACTATAAGGCAGGTGTTTATCCTTGGCACAATATTTTATTCGTCATCCATTACAGGCCATGGTGCTGGCCCTTTTGCTCACCATGTTGGGGCTGGTGGCAGTCTTTCGGCTGCCTATAGCGGAATATCCCCAAATTATGCCACCTACAGTATCCGTATCCACCACCTACCAGGGGGCAGATGCTACTGTTGTACAGGATACTGTTGCCAATGTTATCGAAGGGGAAATCAAGGGTATTGATGGGCTGCGTGCCATGACCTCCAATTCCGATGCCTCAGGAGATTATAAGCTGGATATAGAATTTGCCCCCAACATAAATGGAGCTGTAGCGGCCGCCACCGTACAAAATCGGGTGGCCATTGCCCTGTCGTCACTGCCCCAAGCGGTACAAAGCTATGGGGTAACCACCACCCGCTCCATGCCCGGCATGGTATTTGCCATGTCCCTGTGTTCACCAAAGGGCACCTATGACAGCGTTTACCTGCAAAATTACGCCCAAATCTATCTTTTGGACAAAATAAAGCGGATCGACGGTGTAGGCAACGTGGATGAATATGCGGAGGACTACTCCATGCGCATTTGGCTGCAGCCTGATAAGCTGTCCACCAGGGGTATGGTAATCACCGATGTTTTATCAGCCATTAGGGAGCAAAATGTACAGCCTGCAGCGGGGGCCTTGGGAAAAATGCCTACCAACCAGCTCCAGGAGCATCAGATGGTGGGGCGGATAAAAAATCGTCTGGAGACACCTGAGGATTTTGGCAATATCATTTTACCAACCCCCGAAAACAGTCTCCTGCGGATAAAGGATGTGGGCTGGGTAGCGGAGGGCCGCCGGGATACCCGTTATCTTGCCTATCGGGATGGATTGGAAGCAGCCACCTTCAGTATTTCCCTGACAGATAGTGCCAATGCCCTGGATACCATTAACGAGGTAAAGAAGGTGCTGAATGACGCTCAGGAAATGTTTCCGCCGGATATGGAATACCGTATTGTAGTAGACCAAACAAATTTCATCAAGGAATCCATGGTAGAGGTTGCCTATACCTTTATAGAAGCCTTACTGCTGGTGGCTGTTATCGTCTATTTGTTTCTGGGCAGCCGACGGGCTACCCTTATCACCCTGCTGGCAGTACCGGTTTCCCTGATTGCCACCTTTTTCGTCTTTTACCTTTGTGTATATTCCATAAATCTGCTGACCCTGTTTGCCCTTATTTTGGCCATTGGTCTGGTGGTGGATGATGCCATTGTCATTATTGAAAGTGTATTTCGCCATTGTGAGCGTGGACTGCCAGTAACTGAGGCGGCTTCAGCGGCCATGAGGGAGGTCCAGGCGCCTATCATAGCCATTGCCTGTGTACTGGCCGCTGTTTTTATACCAGTTGCCTTTCTGTCAGGTATGACCGGTACCCTGTACCGCCAATTTGCTATCACCCTGGTGGCCTCCATGAGCATCTCCGCCTTTGCAGCCCTGTCCCTGACCCCGGCCCTTTGTGTCCTGCTCCTTAGGGGAAAAGAGGATGTCAATGATAACAACCCTTTGCTGACCTGGTTTGCCCGCATTCTAAAATACCTGGGGCGAAAATATCAGCATGGCCTCAATTTTTGCCTGCGCCGGGGCAGACTTACCCTGATATTTCTGTTCCTGTTTGGGGCAGGCACCTTGGGGCTATATATGACTATGCCTCAGGAATTTTTGCCAAATGAGGATCAGGGATATCTGGTGGCCGGCGTCAATCTTCCTTCTGGTACCTCCTTAAACCGTACTGCCGAATCCCTAAGCCATCTGTCAGATAAAATAATGAGCAAGGAGGGCATAAAGGCGATAATCTGTATAAATGGCGTTGACCTGCTGGGCGACAATACCCGACCGGATGCGGGAGTATTGTTTATTGCCCTGAAGGATTGGTCCGAACGCCTTTCAGAGGGCCAGGGTGCCGATGAGCTGCTGGAATGGCTGGAAGAGGCTGCCCAGGAGACTGTGCCGGAAGCCAGGTTCATCGCTGTATCGCCACCACCATTACCGGAGCTTGGCCTGACCAGCGGCGGTTCCATGCATTTACTGGATTTGGCCAATCATTCCGACGAGGAGCTCCATAATATAGTGGGAAAAATCCTCCTTGAGGCCAAACAGCGACCGGAATTCAGTGACGTCGAAGCCGATTTTGACATGGGTACCCCTTATGTGGATTTTACCGTAAATGAAGACAAAGCCAAAATGCTGGGGGTTAATCTCACCGATATATATGATACCCTTCAGGTAAATTTTGGCGGAGATGAGGTAAATGATTTCATACGGTTTGGCCATGTGTACAAGGTAGTGGTACAGGCCGATACCGATTACCGGGATAAGGCAGCCGCACTGCGCTTCCTGTTTGTCCGCAACAGCAATAACGAGATGGTGCCCCTTGATGCCTTGGTAAAGGCCAATATTGCCTCAGGTCCGGCCAGCATCACCCGCTACAACGGAACCAGAAGCGTTCATTTTGAGCTTGTCCCAGGAGAAGGCTACTCCACCGGAGAAGCTATGGATGCCATGGAAAGGCTGGTAAAAGACGTGGCTCCCAAGGATTTCCAGGTTGCCTGGGCAGGAACCAGCCGTCATGCCAGGGAGGCCCAGTCTGAAGCGGCTATAATGCTGGTATTGTCCTTGGTATTTGTATTTCTTTGTCTCACCTATATATATGAATCCTGGCGATTGCCTTGGGCGGTACTGTTGTCCCTGCCTATTGGTATCGGCGGAGCATTGTTGGCCGAATTGGTGGCCGAACAGCCGGGCAGCCTATATATGCAAATAGGTATATTGCTGGTTGTGGCCCTGGCCGCCAAAAATGCCATTCTCATTGTGGAATTTGCCAAAGAACGCCAAGCCAGGGGAGCTTCCCCCTTGCGGTCGGCCATTATTGCAGCCAAGCTGCGTCTCCGGCCTATTCTCATGACCTCCGCCGCCTTTATTATAGGCTGTCTGCCTCTGGCCATGGCGGCCGGAGCCGGCTCCGGGGCCCGCAGTAATATGGGCATCGCCGTTGTTGGTGGCATGACTGTAGCTACCGTTTTAGGGGTATTAATCATACCAGTGTTGTATGTGGCTATAGCAGGTAAACACCACCAAAAAAATACAGATATGAAGGAGCTTCACTAAAAATGGATTTATTGGCTGACAGGCTATATAGTCTGTGGAATTATCTATGGCGCAGACTATCATGGCAAATGCTATTTATATTTGGCGTCGGTATATTTCTATGGCGTAATTTGCTATTTCCCATGGTCGCCGATGATTACTCCTATGCCTTCATTTGGGATGGAGCCAATGCCGGTAATCTGCTGGACGGTATTGGGGCACGCCAGAGAATTACTTCTATAGCTGATATTGTTACCTCCCAATGGTCCCACTACTTCACCTGGGGCGGTCGGGTTCCATCTCTGTTTATCGCTCAGTTCTTTGCCTGGCAGGGGAATGATGGTATTTTATTTGATTTGTTCAATACAGTTGCTTTTGCTGTTTTAGTCTTAATACTCTTTTGGCTGGCAGCCGGAAAAATACAATCTCCAGCCAAAAGCAAGGCGGGACTTCTCTTGATACTGCTGGGCCTGTTTTTCTCCGTGCCCTCATACATGTATACCATGATATGGCTGACAGGAGCATGCGTCTATTTATGGACGGCCATTGCTGAATGTGCCTTTATGCTCCCCTATTGCCTGGCCTTTTGGCAGGCTTCGTTTTGGGCTAAGGCTGGTCCATGGCATAGTATTTTTATGCTGCTGTTGGGGATATTTGCCGGCTGGTCAGTAGAACCGGGTGCTATCATAACCACCCTGATGATTATAGTCCTCTTGCTTCTTTTTTACCGACAAAAAAAGCTCCGTTCCTGGCAGCTTGCTGGTTTTATTGGCCTACTAATTGGTTTAAGCCTTTTGATGATGGCCCCCGGCAGCCTTATGCGGTTAAAAATCATGCAGGAGCTGGAGGCGGAATATACTATGCCGCCGGAGCTGCTTTGGACAGCGGATATGTTTCTCTATAATTTTTTTGAGGGCTTTTTACCCGTATTTACAGGGGAATTGCCCCTACTTATTCCCATTGGCATTTATTTTTGGAAAAGCAGTGGTAACAAGGAGCTAACCAGATATATTTTGCTGTTCACCGCCGGAAGTATTCTATTGTTATGCGCCATGCTGTTTTCCCCGGATTTTCGGGCCCATGCCGGCTATCATAGTGTAATTTTCCTGCTGGTGGCATCAACCGCCGCCCTGCGCTCCCTTCTCCCTATGATAAAGGTCTGGTGTGAGCAGATGCCGAAGGTTCGCCTAGGAGTAGCCCTATTAGGCTGTCTCTCCATTGGTATATGGCTAATTACTTCTATACTATGCCTGATTATCGAAACATCATACGCTAATCAATGGGCTGTACGACACCAAATCATTGCCAAGCATAAGGAGGATAATCTCATTGTGGTTCCCGCCATAAAAATCCCGTGGCACCTGGATAAAATAACTGGCAACCGCTCTGTTACCGATATGTTGCTAATGTTTGGCGGAGATTTGGAAAGCAATCCAACGGACAACCGCTCCAATATGTTTGCCCAGTATTACGGGTTAAAGGGAATAATTATTGATAAACGGGTTGATTGGGGAAAATATGGGGAGGTAAATGAATGGTAGAAAAAAATAAACACCTTACCAGCAAATTCCTGTCCTGGCAGGTGTTGTTCTTATTATTCTTAGCTTTGTTTTTTGTGCGAAATTGTCTGCTGCCTATGGTATCTGATGATATTCCCTACGCCTTTATCTGGGACGGGGCGGACAGGGGTAACCTCTTGGATGGAGTAGGCCCACAACAGCGAATATCTTCCTTTTATGATATCGTTGTCAGCCAGTGGTCCCATTATTTTACCTGGGGGGGCCGAATTTTAGGTATTGGACTGACCCAAGTATTCGCCTGGCAGGGCAAGGAAATCTTTAACCTTCTAAATACATTGGTCTTTGGTGGACTTATGCTGCTGGTCTTTCGGATTGGCACAGGCCTGCCTATCCCAAAAATGAACCGAACCTATATGCTGTGGCTGGTACTTAGCTTTTGGTTTCTGCTGCCTGATCCATTCCTGACCACTTTGTGGATGTGCGGCAGCTGCGTATTTTTGTGGATGGGATTACTGGAGTTTCTATTTCTGCTCCCCTTCGCCATAAAATACTGGCACCCGGATTTTTGGCAAAAGCCGCCCCGCTGGTCAGTGCCCCTTATGGCCCTCAGCGGCCTGTGTGCCGGCTGGTCAGTAGAGACCGGTGCCGCCGCCACCGGCCTTATCACCCTATTGACACTATTTTATTTTTATAAACAAAAGCAGCTGGCTCCATGGATGGTGGTTGGCTTTGTCTTTCTGTGCATCGGCGGACTGATGCTGACCCAGGCCCCTGGGGAAATGGTACGGCTTGAATTGCAGCGTCTATATGAATACAACCCGGATTTGCCAGCGGATATGTATTGGACGCCGCTAATGTTTAAAATTAACTTTTATGAATGCTTCTGGCAGGTAACGAAGCTATGGTTACCGCTGCTTGCCCTCATGGGCTGCTATATATGGCAGCTGCCCAGCGGACACCGCTGGAACCGGGTAACCAAATTCCAGGCTGTTATGATGGCCGGGGCCATTTCCGTTATGCTTGTCATGATATTCGTTCCCGTAGCACCAGCCCGGGCCGGTTTTTTCTCCACCGTGGCGGTAATCGTCGCATCCATGTCCGCTTTGAAGGAGCTTATGCCAGAAATAGACGCCTTGTACCAGCGACGCAGGCTGCTTTGTCGGACAGTAACCGCCTGCAGCTTGGCCATGGTAGCTGCTACAGCGGCGATATTTTGCTGGGTTGAATGGGATGTGCGCCAGCAATGGATGAGCCGCATTGACTACCTGAATGACCATAGGGACCAGGAGCTGGTGGTGGTACACCAGATAGATGTGGTACCTATTGCAGATGATATTTGCGAATATTGGGGCTGTGTTACCTGGAATACAGATATATTGGCCTGGGGCTCTGACCTAGAGCCCCGCCCCGAGGGCAGTCACAACATCATGTATGCCCAATACTACGGCTGGAAGCAGGTCATAACCGACGGGGAAGACCGCCGACTTATCGAATAAAATTTGAAATCGAGTAGGAGGAGGATTTAAATAAATCCTCCGACCTCTCACACCACCGTGCG
>NZ_CAMYWM010000063.1 GCF_947302755.1 uncultured Anaerovibrio sp. | reverse complement strand
TGTTCCTGCTGGTAGGGGCCATATCAGTGTACATTATCAATCGAAAAATGGATGCTGTTTATGCCGTTACCAATACCATGAATACCATTGCTGCCGGTGACCTGACTATGCCTGATGTTCAGGTAGAGGGAAATGATGAGCTGGCTCAGCTGGCCACTAATACCAATAAGATGAAGAATATCATGCATGAGCTGATGAAGAGCATCGGCGTGTCGGCCTCCCAGGTGGCGGCTGGCTCCAAGAATATTTCCGACAGCGGCAATTTGCTGGCCCAGGGGGCTACCACCCAGGCAGCTTCCGTAGAGGAGCTGTCGGCCACCATTCAGGAAATTACCAATCAGACTGCCCAAAACGCCCAGAAGGCAGAGCATGCCAACCAGATTACCTGTGAGGCCAATAGCAAGGCGGATATGGGCAACAGGCGCATGGATGAAATGCTGTCGGCCATGGGGGATATAAACGACTCTTCCAATAATATTGCCAAGATTATCAAGGTGATTGATGAAATCGCCTTTCAGACCAATATACTGGCCCTCAATGCAGCTGTGGAGGCTGCCCGGGCCGGACAGCATGGCAAGGGCTTTGCTGTGGTAGCCGAGGAGGTACGGAACCTGGCGGCCAGAAGTGCCAAGGCAGCCAAGGAGACCACCGATATTATTGAGGAATCCATTACCAAGGTCAATATGGGAACCCGGTTGGCCAACGAAACCTCGGAGGCTCTTAAGAGCATTAAGGAGGGGGTTGATGAGGTGGCCTCCCTGGTAAGCGAAATAGCCGATGCCTCCGTAAAGCAAAATTCTTCCCTGGAAATGCTTAATCAAGGTGTGGTACAGGTGTCAAATGTGGTTCAGACCAATTCTGCCACAGCAGAGGAAAGTGCCTCTGCTTCGGTGGAGCTCAGTGCCCAGGCTGAGCTGTTACAGGAGGCTGTACGTCAGTTTAGGGTCTGAGTCTATAGTGATGGCCAAGGCTTAATTGTCGTATTACGCCAAGTCCTGGGACGGATTTGAGTTTGTAGTGGTGGATGCTGAAGCTTTATTATCTAAGGTCAAAATAAAATAGGTGAGAATCTGATATAATATTGGTATATTTGCGGTTTCTCACCTATTTTTATAGAAAAATTAGTAAATTTATAGTAGAATGTGTTAAGGAGTAAGTGATTTGTTTCGCTTATTATAGTAGGAATGATTTTTATGTTGTATTGCCAGTGGGAGGTGGCGCATTATGATGAACAATCTGAGGCACGCTGCAAGGCAAAGGGGACAGGGGATTGTCGAATATGCATTGTTGCTTGCGCTCATATTAGGTATTGCTATAGCGTTGAATAGCAATGGGTTAGGTACGGCTATTACCGATACCTTTGATAGGGTGGCTCATGCTCTGGGAATTGAAACAGACTGGGATAAGTGGAGCAAAATGAATGGCGATGAGCTGTTAGCTGATTCAGCGTCTGCAGATGACCGTTTGAAGGCTGATAGGGAATTTTTGAGTAATATTGGCCGGCATTTCCTGGGCATGACTAAGAGTGAGATGGCCAGTATTTTAGGTGTATCCGAGGCTGAATTGGATAAATTGGATGGTACTAAATCAGATGGTAGTCCCCAAAACGGCTCCGTTTTGGTAGGTCATTTATACGAGGCAAGGGATGCAGATGGAAACCTTACGCAAACTGGTTATGATTCCCGAACAGAGAACAATGCTCAGTTAGACAATTTTTATAATTGGGGCAGCAAGGCCCAAGACGGTACATCCTATGATTCCTCCCATCGTTATCTGGTTTCCGATTATGCTCTTTCCAACAGCCAGAATCATTACTATAATAATGATGTGACGACTGGTAATGGTATACACATAATGGATGTTGGCTTTGACAACAGTGGCAAGGTAACAAGTGTAAATTTGGCGGTTAATCCAAAATCTGGTTCTGTTATTCAGGGAAAAACCAGTAAGGCAGATCTTAACGTTACAGTAAGAGAGAATAGGTAAGCAGAATACCATATAAAACAGAGGCTGGCGTTTGCTGGCCTCTATTTTTTTGCACCTATATCTACCTATTTACCTCCCGTTAATGGAAGGTAAGGTATTGGCGTTACTCAAATTTTATTTGGTAAAGCTCTAATAAATGGAAAAAATATAATAATTGCTGTATAATGTACTTTGTATGCAAAAGAATAAGGCTAATCATACACTTAAATGAGACTTATTCAGCGGGAGATTTATATGCCTACTGAATTTAGTCTGATTAATCCAGAGCTTTGCGGACGTATCCAAGAGGCAAAGCCTATTGGTTAATACGTCCCATGCGAAAGTGTCCTGCAAAGCAAGACCATGGTCTTAGCTGAGCAGCTGACACTGACCGCTATGGGTGCTTTTCTACCACCTAAGAGTGGGGAGACTTAACATCCGTTAGCCTAGGGTTAAAATTACTAATATAGAAATTGAGGGATATAAGCTTTGTACGCAACCAATGAATATGCCGATATTGAGCAAAAAATCGTAAATGGAGAACGGCTTTCACGGGAAGATGGTATCCGTCTTTTTAATTGCCATGATATTGCCTGGCTGGGGAATATGGCGGATATGGTCCGCAAAAGAAAATGCGGGGACATAGTATATTACAATGTAAATTGTCACGTAAATCTCACTAATATTTGTACCTCCCATTGTAAATTCTGTGCCTTTGGCAAGGATCAGGACAGCAATGGGGCCTATGCCTTTAGCATTGAACAGGCCCTTGATGTGGTACGGGATGCCAAGAAGGATCCTAATCTGGCCGGCCTTCACGTGGTAAGCGGCCTCCATCCGGAGTGGAGCTTTGAGGATTATTTGGCCCGTCTCCAGGCCCTCCATAATGAATTTCCGGAATTGTACCTGAAGGGCTTTACCGGGGTGGAAATTACCCATTTTGCCAAAATTTCCGGCCTTAGTATTGAAGCTGTACTAAAAAAATTAAAGGCAGCCGGGCTAAAATCCATTGCCGGGGGCGGTGCAGAAATTCTTTCCGACAGAATACGCAATGAGCTGTGCCCCAACAAGGCCACGGCTGATGAATGGCTGGCAGTGGCCCGGACGGCCCATAGGCTGGGCATTAAATCCAATGCCAGTATGCTCTATGGTCACATCGAGACCCTGGAGGAGCGGGTGGAGCATCTGCTGAGGCTGCGGGAGCTGCAGGACGAAACCGGTGGCTTCCAGACCTTTATCTGCTTCCCATTTTTGCCGAAAAATACAGAGCTGGGCAAGCAGATAAAGCAGACCACCATGTGGGATGACCTTAGAACTATGGCTATTTCCCGCCTGATGCTGGATAATTTCCAAAACATCAAGGCCTATTGGGTAATGCTGACGGTGCCGGTGGCCCAAATCGCCCTGGGCTTCGGGGCCAACGATATTGATGGCACCATTCACAAGGAAACCATCCTCCATGACGCCGGGGCCACCAGTCCGACGGCCCTCAGTGAGGACAATATTATCAGGATTATTCGGGAGGCCGGCCGCATTCCGGCTGCCTGTGACTGCAATTTCAATATTTTGCGTCGGTTTGACTGAATATCAGGTTAGTTCTTAAGGAGATTTACCACAATGACTGAAGAAGCTATAAAAACGGCAAGGGCAAAGGCTGAACAGGGGGAACGTCTGACCCTGGAGGATGCCCTGGCCCTGTATGAGGATAATGACCTTCTTTTTCTTGCCTCCTGTGCCCGTAAAATGAAGGAAAAGAAAAGCGGCAAAAACGTATATTATAATGTAAACAGACATATTAATCTCACCAATATATGCACCTCCAACTGCCCCTTATGCGCCTTCCAGTGTGAGGAGGGAGACAAGCGGGGCTATGTCATGGAGACTGAGGACATTGCCAAGGTGTTGGAGGAGGCCAAGCAGGTACACAATCTTGGGGAAATTCACATTGTTAGTGCCCTGCATCCCACCAAGACCTTTGATTACTATTTAAATGTGGTGCGTCAGGTGAAGGCGGCTCTGCCCCACGTGGATATTAAGGCCTTTACCCCTGTGGAAGTGGTGCATTTCAGTCAGATGACCGGTAAACCCGTAAAGGAAATCCTGGAAATTTTGCAGGAGGCCGGTCTGTCCTCCCTGCCGGGGGGCGGTGCAGAAATACTAAATGACCGGGTGCGGAAGGAAATCTGTCCGAAAAAGGCCACCACAGCCCAGTGGATTGAAACCATAAAGGCAGCCCATGAGCTGGGGATACGTACCAATTGCTCCATTATGTATGGCCATATTGAGACCATTGAGGAGCGGCTGCAGCACCTGTTTACCCTGCGGGATATTCAGGACGAAACCGGTGGCTTTCAGGCCTTTATTGCCTTTCCTTTCCATCCGGCCAATACTCAGCTTAGCCATTTAAAGCGGGTGGGCTCCTGGGAGGATATGAAGATGATTGCCATATCCCGCCTGATTTTGGACAATATTGACCATGTAAAGGCCTTCTGGATTATGCTGACCACCCCGTTGGCCCAGCTGGCCCTGGGCTTTGGTGCCGATGATTTGGATGGCACCATCGGAGAGGAAAAGATTATTCATGAGGCCGGGGCCAAGACCGATACCGGTACAACCCGGGAGCGGCTGAGAAGGCTGATTACCGAGGTGGGAATGGTTCCTGTGGAACGGGATACCTTCTATCATCCAATAAAGGAGGTGGAATAAATGCGTATGGAATCCAAGGAGGCCGTGGAGCTTCTTACCAGCGGTGACCCGATAGAAATGGGCCGGGCAGCTGATGCCGAACGCCGCAAACGGTTTGATGATACCGTGACCTTTATCGTGGACCGAAATATAAATTATACCAATGTTTGTAAAAACGAATGTCGGTTTTGCGCCTTTTTCCGGCGCAAGGACCATAAGGATGCCTATTTGCTCACCAATGAGGAAATTTTGGCCAAGGTACAGGAAACAGTGGATGCAGGGGGAACCCAGCTTATGATTCAGGGTGGACTGTACCCTGATTTGGGGCTGAAATATTACGAGGATATGCTGCGGGCCATTAAGAGCAGATATGATATAACCATTCATTCCTTTACCGCCACCGAAATCCAGCATTTTGCCTATCAGGAGGGTATTTCCATATTGGAATGCCTTAAGAGATTGCAGGCTGCCGGTTTGGACAGCCTTCCGGGCGGGGGTGCGGAAATTTTGGTGGACGAGGTTCGCCGACGGGTCAGCCCGCAGAAAATCATGACTGAAGATTGGCTTCACGTTATGGAGTGTGCCCATTCCATCGGCATGGAGTCCACTGCCACCATGGTTATCGGCCTGGGGGAGACTATGGCCCAGCGCATTGAGCACATGGAGCGCATCAGGCAGCTCCAGGACAAAACCGGTGGCTTTAGGGCCTTTATTTCCTGGACCTTCCAGCCCAACAATACTGAGCTGGGAGGCGAAAAAGTATCAGGCTGGGATTATATGCGCAATCTGGCCATGAGCCGCCTCTATATGGATAATATCAAGCATATACAGGGCTCCTGGGTCACCCAGGGAGAGCGGATAGGCCAGCTGACCCTGGGCTTTGGTGCCGATGATCTAGGCAGCATTATGCTGGAGGAAAATGTGGTGCGGGCCGCCGGTACCGCCTATGATATGTCCATTAACAAAATGGTGGAAATGATAAGAGGAGCCGGCAAAAGGCCGGCGCAACGCAATACCAGGTATGAGATTCTACGGAGGTTCTGAGATGGCGGAGGAAATGATACCAAGGGCGGATTATGCTGTGGTAGGGGGCTCCGGTACCCTGTCCAGCAATTTTCCTGCCAACGTCAAGGATAAGGATGTTAAGCTTGTAGCGGATAATTTATATTTTGATACCCCATACGGCAAGAGTCCAGCCTTCCGCCACTTTACAGTGGGGGAAAAGCAGGTTCTCACGGTACGGATGCACGGCTGGCGCAGCGGTGTTACCCGGGCTGATGCCTCCCGTCAGGTGTTCTGGGTTTTCCGGGAAGCCGGGGTAAAGCGGATTATTTCTGAGGGTGGCGTAGGTACGGTAAACAAGCTGTTGGATATCCGGGATTTTATGGTGCCCGATGATTATCTGGATATGTCCATGCGCAAGGATGTTATGCTGGATGGCCGGTACCTGCTGATTATGCGGGATGCCCTGTGTCCGGAGCTGCGGGAGGCCCTTATTGAGGCTACCCGGAAGCGGTTTGACGGCCGTATATTCACCCGGGGTACTTATGCCGTAACTGATGGACGCCATTTTGAAAGCCCGGCGGAGGTGGCTATGCTTAACGGTCACGCGGATATCATCGGTCAGAGCATGTGCCCGGAGGTGTATTTGGCCCGGGAAATTGGGGCCTGCTATGCGGGACTTTATTTTACGGTTAATTATGGCGAGGGCATCAAAAAGTGGTCCCATCAGGATATGACGGATATATTCTACGATGATGCCCCTATGATTGGTGAGATTATTTTAGAGACCATCCGGAATGTGGCGGCTGAGGACAGGCATTGCCAGTGCCTGGAGCTGCGCAAGGAGACCCTGTTGAAGGACGTATATAATCAGGAATCCGCCAAGGGCTAACGGTATGAAATTGCAGGTGATGGTATGCCCTTAATTAAATTGAAAGTGAAGCTGCTGACCCTGGCCATGGCGGCTGTCCTTGTATTTTTCCCTAATTTCTCCCAGGCAGCCCATGTTAATGATGCCACCCAGACTACGGTAATACTGGAGAAGGAGGAGCCTGAGCAGCACCCTCAGGAGGAAGCCAACCAGAAATATATCAGTGCCAATAAACCCATTGCAGCCGGGGGCGATCCATGGCTGGATGTGAGTGTTATTGACAAGAAGCATGAAATCCCCAGCTTTTCTGCCCAGGACAATTTTTATTCCTATAATAATGATTATTGGCTGAAGCAAATGGGAGAGTATGGCATCAGCTCCTCCTATGATGTATTTAATGAAATAAACAGCAAGGTGGATTATAATATTGCCAATTTGCTGGAAAGTCCCATGTTATTTTCCCATGATGGGGATCTTTGCCAAAAGGTATACAATATGGTGAAGAACTGGAACCGGCGGGACAAGATTGGGCTTAAGCCCCTGATGGATGATGTTCAGGCCATTGAGGCCATCAGGACCATGGAGGATATGGATAACTATATCATCGGCCAGGAGGTGCCCAACAGTGCCTTTTGTGAGCCGGATTTGCAGCCGGATTTAAACGATACCCGGCTGTATGCCATGAATATAATTCCCATGGGCCTTACTCTGGGGGATGCGGCGGAGTATGCCAAATTGACGGTATTTGGTAAACGACTGAAGGCGGCCAATGATATGGCGGCCAAAAAGATGATGCTGCTGGCCAAGTACAACGAGGAGACGGCCAAGGAGAAAATTGCGGCCATGTATCGCCTGGAAAATGCCCTGGCACCCAGTATGTACACCCGTGAGGAAACCTCCAAGGCCGATTTTCTGCAACGGACCAACAATCCGGTCACCCTGGAGGAGCTGGAAAAAATGGCTGGCCCCTATCCCATAATAGCTTACCTGAAAAAATACGGGCTGGATAAGGCCCAGCGGTTTTCCGTACCCAATCCCGCCTATATAAAGGCTCTGGCGGCCTACTACACTGCGGAGCATCTGGAGGATATGAAGGATACCCTTATTGTATATCGGATGCTGGAAAATATGGAAATGCTCAACGCGGCGGCCAATGATATTGCCATGGAGCATAGCCTGGCAGTGCGGGGCTATAAGGGCAGTGTGCCCGATTGGGTTCTGGGGGTAGAATACGTAAAGGCGGCGTTGCCGGGCCCTCTGTCCAACCTGTACGCTGAAGCCTATTGTGATGTGGACACGAAAAGGGATATCGAGAAAATTATTTCCGATGTGACCAATAATTATAAAAATATGCTGGAAAATGAAACCTTCCTGTCCCCTGAGATGCGGCAAAAGGCCATTAATAAGCTGAATAATTTAAAGGTTCGGGCTGTAATGCCGGATAAGCCCAAAAAGTGGTCGGATATCAAGCTGAATAAGTGCAAGAATTTGATTGATGTCCGCAATGCCCTGTTAAAATGGGAAATAGGTGACTATCTCAAGCGGATGAACGGGGAGGTGGAGCTGGACTGGACGCCCTGCTATGTGGTTAATGCCATGTATAATATAGCGGATAATTCTATTAATATTCCCGCAGGAATTTTAAATGGGGTATTTTATTACAGCGGCTATTCCTATGAGGAGAAGCTGGGGGGCATCGGCATGATTATTGCCCATGAAATTTCCCACGGCTTTGATACCACCGGCTCCCAATTTGATGAAAACGGAACCATGGAGGAATGGTGGACCCCTGAGGATAAGGCTGCCTATAATCAACGGGCCCAACGGGTGGTGGATTATTTGGACAGCATTACTGTCTATGACGGACTCCACTGTAACGGGGAGCTTAACAAGAGCGAAACCATCGCTGATATAGGGGGAATGCAATGCCTTTTGTCCATTGCCAAAACCAAACCGGACTTTGATTACAAGAAATTTTTTAATCAATACGGCAAGCTGTGGCAAAGCGTTTATACCAAGGAATACGGTGAGCTCCAGGTCAATACCGATACCCATCCATTGCCTTATTTACGGGTAAATATTATATTGCAGCAATTTGACGAATTTTGTAAAACCTACGATGTGAAGCCAGGTGACAAAATGTATCTGGCCCCGGAAAATCGGATTTTGGTATGGTAAAAAAACTCTGCTGTCAGTCAGTACAGGTCTGTACGTGATTAACAGCAGAGTCTTTTTTTTGTTTATATGATATTAATCGTCGATGCTGGGCAGGAATACGAAGAGTATGGAGCTTATCAGCAACAAATATGGATAAAGAAGATATGGCAGCACGTGGAAGGCTGACAGCTCCCAGCCCAGGCTGGCGGCTATGGACAGGGCAACCAGCATTTGGGCACCGTAGGGTAATATTCCCTGGAAGATACAGGAAAAGGTATCCAACAGGGAAGCGGACTCCTTCGGTGAAATGTTAAAGCTTTCAGAAATCTGTTTGGCAATGGGATTGGTCATAACAATGGCCACGGTGTTATTGGCGGTGGCAATATCCATAAAGCCTACCAGCATACCGATGCCCAGCATTCCTCCCTTTTTGGTACTAAATACCTTATGTACGGTGGAAAGAAGGGCATTGAAGCCTCCGTTGTAGGCAATCAGGCCACCAATACAGGAAACCAGGATGGCCACCATGGCCGTTTCAAACATGCCGGAGGTACCCTTGCCAATATTGGCCAGATAATCCAGGAAGGTTACCTCACCCATGCCCAGCATAAGCAGGGAGCCGCTGATAATACCCACCAGCAGAACTCCGAATACATTAAAGCCCATGATGCCGCCAATGAGAACCAGCAGGTAAGGAATGATCTGTATCAGGTGATAGTCCTGTATGTTCAGTCCCCCTGCCGGCTGCTCCAGGGTCAGGACGTATAGGGCTATAATGGTAAAAAAGGCTGCCGGAACGGCGATTTTAAAGTTGGCCTTGAATTTGTCCTGCATCTGACAGCCCTGACCATTGCAGGCGGCGATGGTGGTGTCGGAAATGAAGGACAGGTTGTCGCCGAACATGGCTCCTCCCATTACGGTTCCCACACATAGGGGCATGGGATAGCCGGTACAGCCTCCGATGGCAATGGCAATGGGAGTGATGAGGGTAATGGTCCCCACCGAGGTGCCCATGGCCAGAGATACAAAGGCACTGATCAGGAATAAAACAGGGATGGCATAATCCGCCGGTATCATGGACAGAAGGAAATAGGCCACGCTTTCCGCACTGCTTCGGCCAAGGACTCCGACGAATATCCCCGCCATGAGAAAAATCAGCACCATGGTAATGATGTTAGGATCAGCCATGCTCCTGGCCATTATCTTCAGCTTTTCATTCATGCTGATATCCATTGCCTGGGCACAGGCCACCAGCAGGGCCACCATAAAGACAACCACCACTGAAACGTTATAGAAGCCCATTGGTACCTTCATGATATATTCCAAGGTTATACCCAGCCCTAAATAAAGGAACACAAATACTGCAATAGGCAGCAGGGCTCCAAAGCTTTTTTTATTTTCCACTATCCGTCCTCCTAAAAATTTTCTCCCCATGGGGCGTATTGGTCAATTGGCTTTGTCTCCTGGATACGTCCCCAAGGCAGGGGGTAAAACTCGACTAAATTCAGATGGACCATAAAGCTCCACATGTATAAGTCTTTTTTTTCAACAATACATTATACATTATCTGATGGTTCCTGTCATGGTTCAAACTGGAGATATTAGCTGTCACTCCATGGAATCGCAGAAAAAATTGTTTTCTATCAGGTGAAATAGCTAAAAAAATGACAACTTGTGTTGTTTTTATTGTAATTTTATATTTTTTCCTTGTAAAAGCAGGAAAAACAGATTTTAAAGGCGAAATAACCTAGAGATGTAATGTGATATGTTAATTGAGATTTTAACGGGTATTTGAAATGAGTGCTTCATACGGAACTATGGACAACTTCATAAAACAACATATGGATACGCTTCATGAGCGGGATGAGGAATTTAAGGAGCAGATGGCTATTATAAATTCCATGGCCCAATTTTATATTTACATCTATTCCTTTGACCTTGTAACGGAAATGTACAAGGAAATCTTTGTGGCCACAAATCAAGTCCGCACCATTATGGGACCTACGGGAAATGTTCCCCTGTCTGTAAAGGATATGTGCCATATGCTGCTGAAGCCGGAATACATTGGAGGCATGTTGAAATTTACCGACCTGAGTACCATGGAGGAACGTCTCCATAACAAGCGGTACATTACCTATCAATATGAGGCCCATAATGTTGGCTGGCTGGAGGCTATCCTGTTTCCTGGCCTTATGGATGAGGCAGGGAACATGGTTAATGTAATTTTTGCTGTTCGTGATATTAATTATGAAAAAAATAAGGAAACCCAGCTTATCTACAATTCTTATGTGGATGATTTAACCCAGCTCTACAATCGCAAGATGTACAACGAAAATATGCTGGACTACAGCAAATCTAAAATGCAAAGCAATCTGGTATTTATTTCGGTGGATGTGAACGGTCTCAAAATCGTCAATGACAGTCTGGGCCACGATGCCGGTGATGAAATGATTGTGGGAGTGGCGGACTGTCTGAAAAAAGCCTTTGACCCCTATGGACGTATCTATCGGCTGGGGGGCGACGAATTTGTGGCGGTAATCTATATTTCTCCAGCGAATTTACCACGGCTTATCGGTCAGTTTAATGACTCTGTGGCCAATTGGCATGGCAGGCTGGTGGATAGCCTGTCCATATCTATGGGGTATGTCACCAAGTCAGAGTGCTGTGACAAGACCATCTTTGAAATGGCCCGCGTAGCCGATGAGCGCATGTACCGGGACAAGGAGCAGTATTATGCCCTAAAGGGAGTGGACCGTACCGGCCGACAAAGTGCCCATAATGCCCTTAGCTGTATGTACGAAAAGGTTTTGAAGCTCAATCTAAAAGCCAACAGCTACCAGATAATTCATATTGATGAGAATGAATTTAATGATTTTAACAATATGCGCTATACCCTGTCAGTGGATATCAAACGGTATGCCGAGGCAGGCTATATTCATCCCGACGACAAGAAAAAATATTTAGGGGCCATGGATATGGATTTTCTGCGGGATTATTTTGGCAGCAACAATCAATATTTTATTTTTTATTACCGTCGAAAGGTAAATGGCAGATATATGGATGTAACCACTGAAATGGTACGGGCTGATGATTATACTGCCGATAATCAGACCCTGTTTTTATTTGTAAAAAGACATATATCCTGTTAATACTGGCGGCACCGGCTTTATATGTGAAGTATGATGTTTTTACTCCCCCTTAAGGGGTGGGCGTCTTAGCACCTGTGGACATCAATAAACAAGTTTTTTTCAGGGAAAATATGGAATTTCTTGGCACAAATACAAATATCCTGTTGACATGTACATGAAAGAGTGGTATATTACTCAATGTTAACTGCATTAATCCGAAGAAGTCATCAGAATGCGGAGCAAACTGGTGATGGAGGATACTCTGGAGAATCCCATTAAATTGGGTGCCGAAGGTGCAAGGTTTACATTTTTATATGTAAACTGAATCTCTCAGGCAAAAAGACAGTGAGAATGAGTAACAGGCCAGTAATATTCACAGGTTATATGGCGTTGTTTCGTTGATTGTCGTACAGAGTATCTTCTTCGGAGGATACTCTTTTTTATGTTGGGGGATATGATTATGGATTACTTATTGGAACTCGTACAGATGGTCAATACCTATTTATCAGATTACATTCTATGTATTTTGCTGATTGGTTTGGGCCTGTATTATACCATTCGGACCCGCTTCGTTCAGGTTCGCTGTTTGGGGGAGGGCTTCAGACGGTTCTTTGGCAATTTTTCCCTGCATGGGGAACAGGGCAAGGGGGGCATGAGCTCCTTCCAGGCTCTGGCCACGGCTGTAGCTGCCCAGGTAGGTACCGGTAATGTGGTAGGTGCCTCCGGTGCTATACTCACTGGTGGTCCCGGGGCTATTTTCTGGATGTGGATTATCGCCTTCTTCGGCATGGCCACCAACTATGCTGAGGCTGTACTGGCCCAGGAGACCCGTGTCGTTAAGGAGGACGGCACTGTTCTCGGTGGTCCGGTGTATTATATTCGTAGAGCTTTTCCAGGGGCCTTTGGCCGATTTTTAGCTGGCTTCTTTGCCGTAGCCATTACCTTGGCCCTGGGCTTCATGGGCTGTATGGTTCAGTCCAATTCCATTGGTGAGACCAGTGAGGCAGCCTTTGGTATTCCGGCTTGGGGCATTGGTATTGTCATTGCCCTGTTGGCAGGCTTTGTATTCATCGGTGGCACGAAGCGCATTGCCCGTATTACCGAGAAGCTGGTACCGGTTATGGCAGTATTTTATATTATTGGCGGTGCCGTTATTCTCTTGGCTAATTTTGAACGTGTACCGGAAGCAGTTTCCCTGATTTTCTACTATGCCTTTAACCCGGAGGCAATTATCGGCGGCAGCTGGGGTATGGCCATCAAGACCGCCATCAGTCAGGGCGTAAAGCGGGGCCTGTTCTCCAATGAGGCCGGTATGGGCTCCACCCCCCATGCCCATGCACTGGCCAATGTGGCCAAGCCCCATGATCAGGGTGTGGTAGCCATGGTTGGCGTGTTCATTGATACCTTCGTAGTGCTCACCATGACAGCCTTGGTAGTAGTCACCACCCTCTATACCGGTGATGGGGTATTAGCTGGGGGAGCTGCTGAGGGAGTATCCAAGACCAATATGGCCCAAATCGCCTTTGGCAGTCTGTTCGGCAGCAGCCTGGGCAGTGCCTTTATTGCCATAAGTCTGTTGTTCTTTGCCTTTTCTACTATTCTCAGCTGGAACCTCTTTGCCAAAATCAATGTGGAATATCTCATGGGCAAAGCAGCGGTGAAGGTGTTCTCCGTTTTGGCTATTTGCTTTGTATTCATGGGCTCCTGCCTGTCCAACAACCTGGTATGGGAGCTGACGGATATGTTCAACAACCTGATGGTAATTCCCAACTCCCTGGCCCTGTTTGCCCTTAGCGGTGTGGTGGTAGGTCACACCGATGCCGCCAAGAGCCAGGAGCCCGAGGATGAGGATAACCGTCAGTACATCGTACAGGCGGAAAACTAAATAGGGTTATCTAAAATTGGTATAAATTTAGATGGATATTCTGAACAGGAACTGGAAGCTATTATAGCCCCACAGTGATGTAGATTAGCCAGAAAAAAACTCCCCTTGGTCAACTAAGACCAAGGGGAGTTTTTTATCTGTTGGCTTATAACGAGCTTTAAGATGTCCCCCACCTCTTTAGGTGGGGGAAAACAAACTACAACAGCTGGCGAGCATATCTCCCAGCTCGTTGAAACGCTAATTGGAAGATTTTTCTTCTAAAGAAGAAAAATTTGAACAATGGCGTTATAATAAATTCTCCTTAATATTAACCTGCGATTTTTATATAGACATTATATTTTTTTGAAGCAGATATATCGTAAACGTCAAAATATAGTATGCCTCAATAGCAAATAAAAAGCAGCCCGTA
>NZ_CAMYWM010000062.1 GCF_947302755.1 uncultured Anaerovibrio sp. | reverse complement strand
GGGCTGGTTAGGGACTTTCACCCATTAGAGTGCGCCCATGCTGGGCGCACTACAAAATTAACCTAGCAGGCTTGTCTGCTAGGTAATTAATTGGTCAAAAGCTTAGCGTAGCATATCGGGATTTATATTCCGCCATCGACGTGTACCGCCCCCAGATTGACGAGGATGCTCCCTGCCTTTTCCCGCCCCCTTTTCCACACGATAACCGTCATAGTCATAATCCTCCTCAAAGTAGCCCTCTGCATAATATTCCTCATCATAGTATGGATCATCATCGGCCTGCTTGGCCACCCGTTCTGAATAGGTACGGTTATATTCAGCCTGCATTTTCTTCCTTCGAGCTTCCTTTGCGACTTTTTGAGGTTTTACAACATCTTCATAAATATCAATAATTTCACTACGAAGTGGCAGCACCTTATCCATCATCACGCCGCTATAGGCTTCCGGTATCAATTCTGCGTAGTATATGAGCATCCCGTCCTTCAAATAATGCCCTTCTTCAATACTGCCCCCCTCGCCAATTATAGCTAAACATTGAGCCGTATAATATAAGGTCTCAGCGTCTGGACAGACCTTGGCAATCTCCATGGAGCAATCAGTCCGTTTACTAAATTCCATGTGGGAATGTGTACCGGCAAAAAAGGCTGTCGCAGCCTTTTCGGCTTTTTCCTTGTCTGGCGCGGAAAAATCCATCTCCTGAAAAATTTTAATACCATTCTGATAACTTTCCGCAGACCATTTAATAAAAGACTCACGTTCCTGCTGTTTTTTTACTGCAATATCTGTCTTGGAGCCACAACCAAAAATCAACATAGATATTATTATTAACATAAGCAATGACAGGATTTTATATAAACCAGACATACATCATACCTCAAACAAAAATAGCGTGAAAAAGAATTTAATTTTCTTGGCATTAGGACTATTTTTTATTACCACCTTTTGGAATAACTGGCTTCATCGTTACAGGACCTTCAGGCTTTCTTGGTAAAGGCCAGCCTGGTCTCCATGTCATTGCCTCTCCAATTGCTTCACTCTGGTCTGGCTTACAGCGGAGATCAACGCCTCCAGCCACATTATCCATTTCCTCCATGTTTATTACTTTGCCCTTCAATTTTGTCATGTTTAATAGTAATAATAAGTCTGCATTCTGTGTTAAATATATTTTACTGTTTCTTCAATAGTTTTTCTGGAAAAATGATTTGGTAATGGCTTAGCATCCGCCGCTGCATAGCCCAAATCCAACAGCATCAATACCTCCTCATTGTCCGGCAAGTCAAAGGCCCTGGCCACCGCATCAGGATTGAAGTAGTTTAACCAGCAGCTATCCACCCCTTCATTGGTAGCCGCCAACATCATGTGGGTCGCCACAATAGCCGCATCCTCCACCCCTGAATCCCGCTCACTGTCAGGGTAGGTAAATACATTATCCTTATCAAAGGCCACCAGCAACACGGTAGGGGCCCCATAGCGGCATGGAGTAACCTTATCGATCTTGGCCAGACCTTCGGCACTTTGAATTACATAGATGCGCTGCTCCTGCAAATTCTTGGCCGTAGGGGCCAGCCGTCCTGCCGCCAAAATAGCCTGGAGCTTGTCAGCCTCCACCTGTCTGTCACTGAAATTCTTGCACGAATACCGATTACGAATTACATCAGTAAATTCCATCATTGAACACGTCCTTTCATACACCGTCTCCACTGCCACAAATATATCATCTAATGCGTCACGCCTGACCAAAACAGGCGTAAAAAATCACGACCCCTATCTGTGGAATTGAACTGCCAAGGGTACAGGCATTTGAAATCAATCAACTCCCGGAAAGGCATCTACAAATTTAACTTTGATATCCGGAAAGCTATCCACAAACTGAATGGTAAAATCCTCACCATGCTCCACAAACTGCCACTCCCCGATTTTATCTGGAAATGCGTTAACAGCCTTCACCCGTATATCCGGAAAAGCCTCCACTACCTTTACCTTGATATCCGGAAAATGATCCACCACCTTCACCTTCCCACTGAGCCTGATGTCCTTATAATATCCGTCCTTGTTAATAACCGTAGCCGCCATGGTGGGAACCGAAACAGCAATAATCAGCAATGCCACAAATAGTGCAATTATTTTTTTAGCCATGATGATATCCTTTCTGAAATAGTCACATATTATTCTGTTATTTTTTTATACCAAGCTTGCATGAATTTTTCATAGGCTGAAATGCTCGTTATTGAAACAGATCTTCCGTGATAATCTGAGAATTTGTACTCTGAACGTACAGGGTACCATTTTTCAGGCCATTATGCGACAAGAGTCATGAGCAATTTTAAGTGATTGCTGTGAGCGAATTGAGGAGAAAACGAGAAATCAGCTACACTCAAAATTCTGTTCCTTCATAAATTTCGGTGATGATACCTTTGCCGTCAACATAGAATGTTAACTCAATGGGAGATTTTGGAGCCGGATAGGAATACAATATTCTGCCACCAATTGTAGACTTTTCCACTCTCCCAAACATTCCTGCTACTGTTTCATAAGGTATACCCACCGTCAGACCGCTGGGAGTTGCCAAAGAGCTATCCTTGAGCGAAAAGCCAACCACCATCAAGTCATCCTCTGCGCGCGAATCTTGATTTCCCGTTCGCCCGGTAACAGAGAACGTATCCGAATACTTGTAGGTGACTCCCCGCACACCATCTGAGTTAAACCACCATTTTTCTTTCGGTTCGCCATATACACTCTTCACATATCCTAAAGTGCATCCTGCCCCAACACCGCCAACATACATTTCCTCTCTGGGCATCCAATGAGCAAATGCGACGCTCTGGCCTAACAGCACAACCAAACCAATTATAAGAATAATTTTTCTCAACAAAACCATCTCCCTTCATACCAAAGTAGACGAAATATAATTCATATTTTAAAATCAGGACCATCCAACGGTTGGCCCTGATTAATGCTTTGTGAATTATTGGAGCTGAACAGCTAGTTCTTTGATACGAGACTCTGGCAGATGGGAGTATTTGATGATTTCTTCCATAGGCCTGTTATCTTGAAGCATATCAAGCGCTGTTTGTGTGCGACCTTCGTCAAGACCTTCAGCACGCCCTTCAGCGAGAAGCTCCTTTCCAAATTTTTCCATTATTTCACACATGACTTGAACCCCCTTTTGGTCGTGTTTAAAGAAATCAACCCGCTTGGCTAACTCTGGATAATGCATTTTTGCCGGATCTGAATAGAAAAAATCCTGCATTAAAAGTCCTAACGCATTATCCTCGCGATACTCACCATTGACGTAAATAATGTGTGCAGCATCATTGAAGGGCTGGTTTAATTCGGTAATTACCCGCTCAATATGGTACATGGGAAGCTTGGCACCAAATATATCATTTTCGGTGATGAAGATAACCCATATTTCAGGGAAATCCTTGTATTTGGTGTTCCTGTTAATTTCCCGAGAGTCGATAAGAGCATTATTGAACCGGGCCCTTTTAGGATTAGCACCTTCATTGGAACGCTGCACCTCAACGTTATAGATTTTTCCAGTACTGTCCACAGCAATAACGTCAAACTGTACACTGCGGCCGTATAAATTGCGGGCAGAACGTTGAGTAACGACTTCTTTCACGATAATATCATCTCGTTTAAAAAAGATGCGAAGCAACAGCTGCATACACTCATCGCTGCCATCAAGACAGACCTCAAAGAAGGTATCATCAATAAGACGGAACTGCTTAATCAGTTCAAGATACCGTTGAGGTGGGCTGGAATTAAGCAGGCTCACGGCAATCATCCTTTCTTAAATTATAGCATATTTTGAAATAGGTAAAAATTAAATTAAAATTTAAGGAATATGCTGTATATTATAAAGGATGTTTAAAATATTTTCAATATAAATATTAATATATTAGAAAATAAAAATATTTTTTTAATTTTTATAGGTTATAAAATATCCAACTTTGGATTATGTCCAGCTTTGACTGTTTATTTAGTGAGTTACTCAACTTTCCCACCACAAAAACAAAGCCAATACCAACACTCCCATCTAATTAACCAATTCTGTCATAATATCTAAATATATGATTGCCAAATACGCACCCCATATCTTTCTGTAAGTTGTCCTACATCATGTGAGTGCAGGCTGGGATGTCTTGGATTTTGTGACAACAATAACTGTGACCGCCATGGTGGACATAATACGGCAATAATCAGCAGAGTCAGGAATAGGGCTATAATTTTTTAGTAATGATTGTGTCCTTTATAATGAACCAGTGCTGTCATCTGAATTCTTTTATGCCACTTCGTTTTGCATATTCCCATATGCTATCCAACAGACCATCTGTGTAATTTTCAAAATCAGATAATATTACTACTTCCTGTGATTTTTGGAGTATTTTATTTCGTTCATTAATATGGAATAAATACTCTTTGGAAGGCACCCGATTATTTTTCCTCTCGTTACAAGTTGGACACGACAAAACAAAATTCCATAACTTATCATCTTTAACAAAGGACCACGGAATGAAATGGTCAACATGAATATTGTTTGTAAGTTTTCTGCCACAATAAAAGCAGGTATTATCCTCAAATTCTTTTCTAAGAATTTCTCTATAAATCGACAAATCACTGCGCCGTGGAGTGGCTAATTCCAGCTTTTCTATCACTCTGACAACCAAATTATCCTGATTAACCTTTTCTAAAAACTTAGCCCATGAATAATAATTAAGTCGTTCCAATTCAGCCTTATATTTCAGCATAAACTCATAAAAACAATAACTAAGTGTCAACCCATCTTCATTTAAATCAAAGGCATAAATATACCCATCAAAATCATTATATAACGCACTTACAACATATTTTTTGCACTCGCCAGTAACTGACTTTATTATCCTACTACGCTCGTTTTCAGCGACTGCACTAAATTCCAATGTAGATAATAATTCATTCGTTTCCACTGCATCCTTCAATATGGTTTCTATTTTTGACAACGAAGATTAACCATCAGGTCTCATTTGACGCAGATCGTACTTAATAACCAAATTCCAATAATTTTCCGCAAAACGGGCAAACAATTCTTCATACGTATAAAAAATCCCCATTCCGGTCTTTTTTCCACTAAATAAGCTATCAAGCAACGACTTGATAAGTCCATATTTATACGTATTTCTCTTCCTGCATGAATCAGAGAAAACATAATTAAACAATGACCATATTCTGTCATCGTTTATGTAGAATTCTTTTATTGGTCCGCATTTTAAGTCCCATCCTGCCATAATGTACTCCGCATTTATACAAAATTTCAACTTTATTTTTATAAGTTATTTCGCCATTTCTTTCCATATTCCTGCTGAAATAATCCATAAAAAGTGCCATTTATAAGATGAAACTTAATAATAAAAGGATTTACAACCTCTTCCCTTCAAAATATGTTACAAATTTTCGTTCCAACATTTCCGGTGTATCGTCTGATATCAGTTCAATAGGACAAGATTCTATAGCCTGATACATTCCATCTGGTTCTGCCTCTCCGCATTCAGCAAATAGCCATGTCTCGACTGCCTCATTCCAATCCGGGCAAACTGTATGCCAATCAATCATCCCACTACTAGGAAACCAAAAAGAAAGAACCTTCCCTGCTCTAATACGTTCCTTGGTGATAGACCAACAATCAATAGGTGGTTCACCATCTAAGCCAAACCAAATAATCTGCTTATTTGTAACCTTATCGTAATCAGAATGCCATTTAGCTTCAACCAAGAATTTACCTATCCGCTGCATAGCAATAATACCAATATCTATTAACTCGTTTTCATCTAATCTTATACAATCAGCATTGACATCCATCGGTGCACTAATAGAATCCTTTTTCACAATTTCATTATTGTCATCAAAAATAATAAGCCTCAGTTTTAGCTGTGAAAATTTTCCACACAAATAGGCATTGATGATATTGTGAAAATTATCCACATCACCAACTGGACTTACCCCCATGGCAGTTAGACGACCTTTAGCAAAAGCATATGCTTCATCAAAAAAATTAGTTATCTCTTGATTAAGCATATATTCTTCTAGTGTATAATTGTCTGCATTTCTTACTTTATACACCCATTGTTCGGGGTTATTAATATCAATGTCATTTCCTTCTTCATAAAACTCAAACTCGAATTCATCACAAGAAACTGTACCTCTAACAAATGCCAATACCAGTACCTCCTTTACTCGACCATTCCGCAGCCTCCATCTTTAAGCCCCACATAGGTGCAAAAACTACTTTTGAAGTACTATACATATTATTGTTAATCAAAAAGAAACCATATTACAAAAAACTTTGATGTAATCATTGCAGCAATTATTTTTCTTAAATATGATAAAGTTCAATCTTCTTATCATCTTCTGTTTCCACAATTAGCATATTCTTATCCGAATTAATGTAAAGACTATTGGCAATAACATCTGTAGTCCCCGGTAACTCAGTAATCATCTTTATTTCCTCACCAGCTTCTATGTCCATTGCCTCAATAGGGGCAGCATTTAAACAATAAGTTGCCGGATGACCATAATAGGAAACACACGCCAAACTATACATTGTCTTATTCGTACAAGCAATACCAACCACAAAATTTCCATCAGAGATGTGGAAAAATGTTTCGGTTACTGCATTCCAACCAAAAATAACCCCCGACTGCCCACTGGCTCCTGTCAAATAACCAATTATAGTGTTACCCTTACTGCTCCAACGGACACCAGAATTTTCCACAAAATCAGGTTCTGCATCAGGCCAGTATTGCTGAAAAACAGCATATGATAGGGTTTTATATCTTCCATCCAGCATATATCCCAATACAGATTCATCATCCAATAACACTTCTACATCCGTCAGCATATTTCTCCACCTCAAAATTTCATTAGTACAAATCAACAATCTATTATTAATTTCTCCAGCGACGTGTTCCGCCCCCAGACTGACGGTGACGTTCCCTGTCCTCACGTCTTTTAGAACGATAGCTATCATCGTCATAATCTTCTTTGTAATTGCCGGCTGTATAAAATTCCTCATCATAATAAGGATCATCGGCACTCATCTTGGCCACCCGTTCAGAATAGGTACGATTATATTCAGCCTGAAGCTGTTTATGACGGGCTTCCTGAGCGGCTTTTTTAGGTTTTACAACATTTTCATTAATGTCGAAAATCTGATTTCGGAGTTCCAGAACCTTTTTCTTTAATGGTCCATTGTAATTTTCAGGAATAAGCCCAGCATAATGAAGTAGCATGCTGTTTTTTACAGTAATTCCTTTTTCGATGCCACCCCATTCAGCAATTATTTCCAGACAGTTAGCTGTATAATACAGAGCTTCAGCATTTGGACAGACATTAGCAATAGTAGAAGCACAGTCAGTCCGTTCACTCATTCTGACGTGATCCGGTGTACCACCAAAAAATGCCAGGGATGCCTCCTTGGCTTTCTGCTGATCGGGATGGGCAAAATCCATCTCATGGAATATTGCTATCCCTTTTTGATACCCCTCAATAGACCTATTAATAAAACTATACTGCTGCTCTTGTTCTCTGGCCTCTATATCAGCCTTGGTTTCACAGCCAAATATTGGTACTAATATAACCAAAGTCATAATAAAAGCTAGCGCCCTGTTACTACAGATCATATTTTTACCCTTCATCAAAAAGAAATTATATTTTTATATCATTATGCCTTCCTAAGATATATTTCCAGTTTCAATACCATGAAATAACTACTTTGACCTCATCATCGTCATCTGGCTCCGATACTGATACCTCATATCCTTTTTGCTTTAATGCACCGATTAATTTCATAAACAACTCACTGGAAGCTATTTTCCCTGGATAATAGTTGTAGCATTCATAAGAACCTGCCTCAATAGCATTTTCTATATAATCACTTAATTCCTCCATTTGACTCCTTAAAAAAAGTTTATCTGTTCTTCCCCTTGCCTCATTAGCATCTAACATTTCCAACGTCTCCTCCCATTCAAATAAACTAAAACCCGAATCTTGTTTATTAAGGCCAACTTTAAGAAGAAAATCAATGAAGTACCTTCTCAAAGGCTCCAAATGCAATCAATTATTTCCTCAGCCTCCGCAAAAGAGACAACTACACCTTTACCACAAATAGAGTAATCCGCTGCCCACTTTCTAAAATCTATTTTTTTACCATAGCCCCAATCTACAATAGATACTTCCTTATTCCATTTTACTCCCCTTAAATTAAATTCATTAAGTACGCAAATTCTGTCATATATAATAGCTGACACCGTATCACCGGAATAAGAACCACGTACCTTAAAAAGTTTTGTATTAAAATCAAACTCCTGCATACTGTCTCGCAATTTCACAATTTCTTCATAAGTCAGTGTAATGCCTTTACCAGGTTTCTCTCCATTATCATACCAATTACGGATATCGTATCTTTCGTCATTACCAATTTTAACCAAGGAAAATTTCAAAACATTACTTCGCTTCGGAAACTCGCAAAAAAGTTGAAGTTGCTGAATATTACTTTGGTAACCGTTTTGATTAACATTATAACTAGATTTTTTTGTTATTTTTTCCTCATAAGCATTTTCCACATCTTCCAAAGTTAAATCATCTAAAATATCTCCCATATACCCCCATCCTCTCTAAGCTGGTCCCAAGTACTTTTACTCAAAATCAGGTGTAAAGTCTGGTAATGCAATATCGTCTTCTACTAGGCCTATAGCTGCACTAAATTCATGTAATAACTCATACAGTTTATCTACAACATCTTCTACCCTCGAACAATTTTCAAATTCTTTGTAAAGGTATTCCACTCCACCACACACATACGAATTAAATAGCACCATATTTTGCTTTATAATATCCATATTGTCTTCCGGATCGTCCTTAAATGCCCTGTTTTTATAGTCTTCTAGCGTATAATCAGGTTCTTCCCTAAGTAACATAATTAATCTGTATATAAATCTTAAATCCTGTTTCCTTTTACTAAGTTCATTAGGAAATATAGAAGCCGCTTGAACAGAATCATGTGCATCTTCCGTCATTTTACAATCATTCAAAAAACCAACAATAGCTGATATTACATAGACCTCTCTGAATGATGCAAATAGTCCTATTTCTTCACGCAAAGACCTCACCATTACAGCATATTTTCCATTAAACTCTATTTCATTCTCAAATAGGCCTGCACTACCCTTTTCAATTATTCCATTAGCCATTATTTATCACCACCGTAGGTCTTAATTTGAACTTCCATTTCATCAATTTTCACCAATTCATACATTCTGCCCACATGACCTATTAATCCGCTTTTAGCATACTGCCAATCTTTATCCATCAACGCAAAAATTAATTGATTAACGGCACCAGATAACTCTCTGGCTATATTATGAGTGTGAACATCATCTGCATGAGAAAAGGCCGCATCCAAAACTAAAGGATATTGTTCCCCCAATGCGACATTTGCTTCATCATCACCATTTTTCCGTTCGAGCATGATATCATATGCCAACTTGACCAAACCACCAACATAAGCAAAATATTGTATTACTCGCAAGCCTCCCGTTAAATCAAGTTCTTCCCCAGTAGTGGTGGTCAAATTGATATTATACTTATCATCAATAGTCACACGTCTTTGCCCAGCATACATATTATCAAATATTTTTGATACATTATCTGCCAATCGACTTCTTAATTCCTTATCCTTGGCACTATAATTTTTGTTCACCCAGTTATATATTGCTTCTGCATATTTATAATATACCTGATATTGTTTTGCACGCTCTGACTTACCTTTATATTCGTTAAAGTTGTTAGTCGCCGTTTCTATTTCAGATTCTTTTTTGGTCCTTATACTCACCTGTACATCTCTGTCGTCTCTCAAGGACCCTATTTTCTTTTTATACCGTATTAAATTCTCCTCAATTGAACCTAAATCAATATCACCAATTTTTACAATTTCAGCCAGCTTTTCTCTATCTTCCGCTTCCAAATTTCTAATTTTTTGCTTTATCTCCTGTATTTCCCGATATGAATCCTCATAGGATACGACGAAATCCGTATTCTCGTCACGATAACGCGCAATTGCTTCCTTCATATCTCTCACAATTGTGCCTATGGACTGTGGAGGGACAAAATCTATATATCTTTCTACATTCTTGTAGGGCAGGGTACCTTCCTTTAGGCATGCACCACAAAGGCACTCCCCACGATGAAGCAATTCTTTTATTGCCTTTCCTTCAATTCCTCTAATTCCCTTATCAGAAACATTCATCTGGTCGAGACGTGCCTCAACTTTATCAAGTAATGGTGTTACAAATAATGATACAGCTTCTTTGCCAAAAGTAATTATAAATGCCTTATTTTTCTTTTCTAAATCTCTTTCTAAAGAATTTATTTCATTTGCAATATCATCTCTTCTTTTTTGCAATTCTTTGACAGGCCCAGCTTCACGCAGCTTAATATTTATTTCTTCAATAAATCCCTCATACTTATCTATTTCTCTATCAAGCTCTTTAATCCTATCATTCGCATTTTCTAAATCACCTTCAGCTGCTTTTTTCTTCTCCCATGCCGCACTAGCTTTCCCATCACTTTCATTATTTTGCTTTCCCAAATAATATCCCATTACACTGTTAGCATATGGGGTTGTTTGACTTTGGGAACCATACAAATGAGATCTCATTTCATCAAATGCTTCTAATCCCAACAATGTTCTTACAGCCTTACCAAGATCTTTTTTCTTAATCTCATTATCTTTTTCTCCTTCAAAAAAGAAGAACGCTGATAAGTCTTGAGGCAAAATCGATTTTATTGCCATATTAATCTCGTTTTGCAATGGACCTATTCTATGCACCTGGCCACCATCAACATATGTGAGACTAGCTTCACTTTCTGAGGCCTTCAATCCATTTTCAGTCTTCTTAAATGTCTGTGTTCGTTTAATGGTATACTCCCTTCCACCATCTTCGAACACGACCTCAACCCATGCTGTAGCTGATTCATTTGTAGACAATGACATTGCTACCTTTTTATTAAGAATGTCATTTGGTCGACTGAAGCGACTCTCTCCATATAAACACCAAATGAATGATAAAACAAACGTTGATTTTCCATAAGTATTATTTCCAACAATGACCGTGACCTTGGCGTCATTATCTCCATTATCGGGTGTTAACTCAACTCGTTGATACCCTTTAAAAGGACGAAAATCTTGATAACTAACCGCCTTTAATAACATTTTTGAGCCTCCTCCTCAATAATGTGCTCTATTTCTGCCTTTATATCTTTGACACTACGTTTTTTTGTTTTCGTATTCTCCCGTTCCAACTCATATATCCGATTTATCATACGTACTATCTTAGACCGCTCAATTGTTATTTCATCTTCCCTAACGTCAAGACTTTCCAGCATAAACAAATCATCCTTTCATCGTGTAGGCCTCATGGATTTTTTCTTGCAAAGAATCTATATCAGATGGATTTCTAGCAGCACTTGCAAACTCTATCATACGATTAAATTCCCTATCTATCAGAGACATATCCCTTTTTTTATCATCAAGCGACAAATATTTTACGTCTTCCAGCCTCCGCGGTAACGTAATAAAATCAAAAATTTCCGCAAATTGTTTTCCAGGGTGTTTCCTTAAAACCCTGCCCCTTCGTTGTATATACTCCTTTGGGTTAGTGCTACTGGCTAAAATAAATGCTTTCTCAATGGCTGGAATATTAACACCTTCGTCCAAACACTTTATAGCAGTGATAACCTGTATCTCTTTGTTCACAAACATTTCTTTGATTTCTGTCCGCTCAGCAATATCTTCTCCAGATGTGAATTTACGCACTTTCATATGTAAATCCGTATATAACCTTTTTGTCACTTCATCAATCTGCCTAATATCTTCATTATCTGAGATTTCTTCCCTGTCATATTTTGTAGCACCGCAATATACCAACATATTGCTATCTAAGTTATAAGGAGCCATTACTTCAATTAGCTTATCTATTTTTTCTACACACCCTGAAATAATCCTCGCACGTTTTATAAGCAATAATTCAAGGACTTCATCTGCGTTGGACAAAGTATCTTGATATTTTATTACATTACTTATTTTTTCAGATATTTCTTCATATTTTTCCCGTTCGTCATCATTAAGATATACTACTACCGGATGATAATAATAAGGTGTCAAAAAGCCATAGTTTATCGCCTCAAGCAATGAAAAAGATATACATGGTTTACTCCCAAAATATTGTTGTAATGCTTTTGTCCCCTCTGGGTCTCTGTACCGTTCAATAGTGGCTGACAAAGCTAACCTATACCGCGCTGTCTTTGGCAGTAATGTTGCCAACTTTTCTGCTCCAAAATTATGTGCTTCATCCACTACAAAGCAATAATTTTTCCTAAATTTCTTTATTAACTGCTGAAAGTCATCTCCAGAAAAAGTTGCATTCGTTGTAATAACGCAAAATTGTCTAATGGCGCCACAATTATAGGCATTTAAAGCATCTTTAAATTCTTTACGCCAATTTTGTCCAGGGTAAAAATAGGCAATTATGGGTCTAACACCAAACAATTTTATATCTTCCACCCATTGCTCTACTAGATGGCGATAGGGCACCACAATAATCACAGCCAGCTTATAATCTAATGTTTTCGACAAAAAACTTAGCCCTGCTAACGCCGTATAGGTTTTTCCTGTACCTGTTGCCATGTCAAAAATTCCGGAAAACTTACTATCTCTCCAATTAGAGATAGCTTCTTTTTGATAATCAAATAACTGAATATCATTTGGCATTACGAACTTATTTTGAATTTCTTTGGGTTGATTTGATACATTTCCTTCTTTTTCTACAATAGCAATTGCTTCATCATATGAAGTGGTTTTATATTTTTCTATAATAGCCCTATTCACTTGAGGGAATTCAACGGTTTCTAAGTACGGATCTTCGTTTTGCCACATTCTCTCAAAACCTTGTTGTTTCTCATCAACTCTTTCTTTATCAGTCATCCGCCATGAACAAAAAACATCTATAGTTTCATAGTTATGTTCCATAGCTGCTCCTGTTTCATTCATAGAGCCTGTAAAAGCCACAATATTACCATCTTTATCTTCAATTAAGCCCAATTTTTCGTGATATATACCTAGTGATTTGGGTGTAGCAATTTTAATATGTAAGACTCCACCGGCAATCAAATTAGCCAATAAATTTAGTCGATTCTTATTTAACTTGCTTTGTTCTTCTTCCAGACTGGACAGCAATCTTTCCATTATCACGGTCTCACGTCTTTGATATCCATCCTCTACAGCTTTAATATCATCATTGCTTAAATTGGGAGAAGCAATGATATTAATTTTGCCATTGTTTTTTACAAAATCGACTAGGCCTGGCACAATTAAAGCCAGGGCCGTTGACGAAAAGAAACCTACAGCCCGCTTGTAGTTACATCCTTCTCTTAATAAAGGCACATAAAAGTCACAGACTACATTATCATAAAGCGATTTATATTGATTTTTTAACTCAAAGTCCGATAATGACATAGCAATTACATCCATCCACTTAAGCAAATATCAATTCTATTTTTAACATCTCCTGACAAAGCTCCGAAACGTTCTTCCAATATCTCCTTTACCTCATCTTTACTATCAATGGCCTTTTTATACTTACCTATATGTAATGCTTCCTTGGCCTGGTCATTTATATCATTTGCATATTCATTTAATGGCTTATCCAAAATCCTTTTATTAGAGCTTTTGGTTATAAAAACAAAATTTACTGGCGAATTACAAATATGTTTATTGTCTTTTCTCAATTCAATTGTTACTTCGCCTACTTTTTTTGTTGACCCTAATGGTATTATATGATGGGCTTCTAACTCATCAGCACATTCACTAAATACACAAATCTTCTCCTCTGAATTAAACATATCACTATATGGACGTGATAACATAAACTGACATATAAATGTCTGCAATACTTTTTTAGGCACTCTCTCATCTGTTTTTTCCATCAGTAAAATTTCTTTATCTGAGAAATTCTTAGTATTAAATGTATTTTCTTTCATATCTTTGATCCAAGAGCATTGCTTCTTTTTGCTTATGGTCAATAATATATTTTTTA
>NZ_CAMYWM010000061.1 GCF_947302755.1 uncultured Anaerovibrio sp. | reverse complement strand
GCTCCTGTATCTGCTTAATTTCCGCCTGGGTCTCATTCATGTGGATATGAATGGGGATATTATACTTACCGGCTAATTCACGGGCATAGGCACAGAACTCCGGCGGACAGGTATATGGGGCATGAACTCCCATCATAACCGTAATAAGGCCATTTCCTGCGCCATTGTAATTCTCATACAGCTTCACATTGTCTTCCAATATCTGACGTCCCGCCGGGAACAGGCCAATGGCTCCCCGGGCAAGGATACCGCGAATTCCCGCCTTGATGGCAGCCTCAGCAACGGCTTCCATGTGAGGGCCATACATGTCAGCAAAGGCAGTGGTGCCGGATTTAATCATTTCCAATAAGGCCAGCTCGCCCCCCACCCGAATGTCCTTTTCCACCATTTTGGCCTCCGTAGGCCAGATACGGTTATTTAGCCAATCCATCAGCTCCATATCATCACCGTAGCTTCTCAGCATGGTCATAGAGGCATGGGTATGACCGTTTACAAAGCCCGGTACGGCAAAATGGTTTTTACCGTCTACAGTGCAGTCTGCATTAAAATCCGCCGGAATATCCCCAATAGCTAAAATCTCCGAATCCTTCACGGCGATGTGGGCTTCCTTTACCGTATAATCCTCCATCAAGACGTGAGCACCCTTAATCAATATTTTATCCACTTTAAACTCCTCCATTTTCTGTATGATTCATAATCAACGGCTCTCCTTGTTGCCTGCATTATATCATAAAACCTTCTCTACTAAAAGCATAGGACGTGGCACCGACGCGGAGCTAGTCCTGAAAGGGCGACGCGAAGCTAGTCCTGAAAGGGCGACGCGTAGCTAGTCCCTTCCCCTCCCCTACGAGACTAGCTCATTGTATTCGCATCGCTAGGGGAAGTCTTTTAAATGTAATGTACTAAGTGCCACAAAAAAACCGTGACAGATACAGAATATCCACCACGGTTTTTTAGGATGAATGGCCAATACGGTTTATTTTTGCGGTTACGCGCCGCTATATTCAGCGAAAGTCCAAAGCTGCTGAAATCTGTTATACAACATTATTATAGGGCTTCATGTTATCAAAGATATTCATTAACACCATTAGGCCGCAAGATTATGGTATTTACGTTATTCACGTTTACATTGTACCAATCCTCAGAGCTGCCATCTCTGTAATGAACCTTGAAGTCCCAGTTTTCAGACAGGGCCAAACGATCAAAATCGAGGGTAAAAGTAGTACCATTTTCCCAAACGCCATTGCCAAGTAAATCTTCATACCACTGGGTGCTAATGGTAGGAGAACAATTAAAAACAACAATTGTCTTACCGGTATTGTTCACCAGATTTAAATCCTTGGCGTCAGCAGTGGATGAGCCCATAATAGCCAATCCCAATACCATAACAAAGGCTAAAAACAACTTGTGCAAATAAAATTTTCTCATAAGCTTTCCCTCCTGTAAAATCACCTGTTGGCCAACTCATAAATAATAACAATAACTACATTGGGGCATTTGGATAAACTCACAGCAGGATATTTTACTATGAAATCTTAGCGAAACAAATCCGAAGGATGCAGATGAGCTCTAGATTTCGTTGTAAGGGCTGATGAAAGCCCTTATGCTTTCATCTTGCTTACTAAATCCCCCGATTGTTTTTCCATTTGCTATTTATATCCCCCAAAACATAAAACTGTTATGTTTTTTATTTCTATACCGATAAAAAAAATCCTGCTAAAAAATGACGTAATTTATTCATTTTTTAGCTGAAATCGGTCGGGGCAGGTGCAGTGCTCTCTAAAAAGAATATTCCCCATATTATTTTTTCTTTTTTGCCTGCTTTGTCCTAACCTGTTTGACATTATTCCAACCTCCATAGTATAAATATATACAGGAGAAAGTGTGACCTATACAAGTGGTATAGGATTTAGAAGGGGTTGATGGCATATGAATGAATACATAAAAAAACACTTTCAAATCGAGGAACGGCAAACCTCCATAAAGACCGAGCTGTTGTGCGGCTTACTAAATTTTTTCGCCATAATGTATATAATTGTCGTAAATCCGGCTCTTTTTGAAAATGCCGGCATGAATTTCGGCGGGGTCTTTCTGGCCACCATCTGCGCCACGGCCATTGGCTGCTTCTACATGGGAATGATTGCCAATTACCCTATTGTAATTGCGCCGGGCATCGGCATAAATGCCTATGTGGTATTTACTGTGGTGGTATCCTTGGGCTACAGCTGGCAGGATGCCTTGGGGGCCTGCTTCGTGGCTGCCTCCATATTCCTGTTTTTAAGCCTTACCTCCTTCCGGGAGCAGCTAATAAACTCCATTCCTGAATGTCTAAAAATCGGCATCACCGCCGGTATCGGATTATTTGTTACCTTTATTGGCTTAAAAAATGGCGGCTTTGTGGTGGCTGACCCAAGTACCTTTGTAACTATGGGTGATCTCACTAATCCAGGCACAGCTCTGACGGCCATAGGCGTGCTTTTATGTCTTATATTGACCATTTTGAATGTTCCGGCAGCCCTGCTCGTCGGTATGATAATTATCACCATTGCGGCGGGTATCCTGGGCTTGCTCCAATTGCCTGAATCATTAATCGCCCTTCCCACAGGGATTTATACCACCATTGGCGGACTGAAATTTGATCAAATTCCTACTATGCTCCCTATCGTAATGATAATTTTACTGGTTACCATGTTTGATACCACCGGTACTATGATTGGGGTGGCCAAGCAGGCCAAGCTAATGAAGGACGGGGTATTCCCTAATCTGCGCAGTGCCCTGATGGCTGACGCCTTTGCCAGCTTTTGGGGTACCTTCTTAGGTACCGGTCCCTGCTCCAGCTTTGCCGAATCCTCTGCCGGAGTACTGGCCGGGGCCAGAACGGGCTTGGCAGCCGTCACCACCGGGTTGTTGTTTATAACCCTTATTTTTCTCTTCCCATTGGCTCAGGCCATCGCCTCAGTCCCGGCTATTACCTCGCCGGTACTGATTATTGCCGGTATTCAGATGTTTGGTGAAATCAGTACCCTGGACTGGAACGACAAGCCAACTCTCTTTCCATCAGTGCTGGCCTGTATTGTTATGCCCCTTACCTACAGCATAACCAACGGAGTGGCCATGGGAATGATCAGCTATGTGGCTATCAGCATCGCCTCCGGCCGACGGAAGGAAATCCATCCCTTACTCTATATTTTCTCCATCTGGTTCCTGTTGGAATTCCTGAAAATATTCCAATAAAATTCCACAAAAAAGAAAGGCTGAGAGTTCATTTTTCTCTCAGTCTTTTTTTGACTCATTTTACATATATTTCCTTATCCACCTTATCATCCAGCCGAGCCATGACAAAGGCGGAGGAAATATCGCCCGCCACATTGCCGGCCGTACGGATACAGTCAACAATCGGATCAATACCAATAAACAGCATTACCATGGAGGTTGGTATTCCAGCCATGGCGAAAACCGACGCCATAACAACGATCATCGCCCCCGGTACAGTGGGGAAGGTAAAGGTCAGCAGCAGGGTGCCCACAAAGAAGGACACCAAAAACTCCATATCAACCGGCAAACCGCAGGTCATGCGCATAATCAGGGCCACCATAATCAAATAGGCCCCGCTGCCGGTCATATTGAACTGCACCCCCACGGGAATGGCAAACATGGTCACCTTTTCATCGATACCCAGCTTTTCCCGGCAGAGCTTTATGGTCTCCGGCATACAGGCACTGGAATTGCTTAGTGAAAAAGGAATCACCAAATATGGCAACAGCTTTTTAAGAAAGGGTATCGGCGATATCCGGCCCCCTACTGATACAAATAAAGTGGATAGCAGGATAATCAGGGGAAAAAGGAAATAGCCACCCAGAATAATTTTCCCATATGCAAGCAGCATGGAAAAATCCGTATGCAGCATCATTTTGGTCATGGATACAGCTACCACAAAGGGCATAATGGGCATCAGCACCCCCATGGCATCCATGGTAAACCTGTTGCAAAAATCCACAACCTCCTTGGCCTTGGCGGCCCGATCGCCGGCCTTGGCCAGAAGGATACCAAAAAACAGGGCCATAAACAGTACCTGGAGCATATTGTTGGAGGCAAAGGGCACCACCACGTTCCGAGGGACAATGTCCACCAGCAGCTCCACCAGGGAAATGGTTTTAAATTGTTCATTGTCAATATTTTGCAGGAAATTCGCCATTTCCGGTATGGCGCCAATCCACAGGCCCACCGCACTGCCCATCAGTAAAGCCATGGCCAGCTTGATGATGGATACCCCCATGAGCTTCCCCCCCATTTTACCGATATCGGCAGCATTGGACATGCCGGTAACACCGGACATAATGGAAAAGAAGATAAGGGGGGCCGCCAGCATCATCAAGGCTTGGATAAACATACTTTGTATGGGAGTTAGGATTATGGACTCCAGCCAATGAAGCATCCCCTCATCCAAAACTTGCTTCAGGATACATCCTAATACAAGACCCGTCACCAGGCCCACCATAATATGTATAGCCTTTTTGCTGCTGGAGGAATGAACCCGTATGGAAATTACATTTTCGCCATTGCTTCGGCTGTAGCTTAGGGACTCCTTATGGGCCTTCAATAGGGCATAAACATACATTTCCTCTTCATCATCGAAGTTTTCCTCCATAGCCACAAAGGGATTGTAGGCCTCTCCCCGGGCTGAAACACCGATACTGATATCGCCAAACCGCTTTCTGATGGTTATTTTTCCTTCAAAATTATCCTGATCCCCGGCGGCATTCACCAGGCGAAAAAAAGACTCCTCCAGCAAAAGCTCCCCGGTATAAATTTCCTTCTGGGTGGCCCCCATTTCCGCCAACCTGGCTTCCAGCCACTGGATTGTTATATTATAATCAGCCTTGGATATAGAATGGGTTTTTAAACTCATAGACCTACCCCCAATAAAATGATAACTTATTCAGGTGGAGTTTTAACTCCATCTGAATTTAGTTGAATTTTACCCAGGGCTTTACGGGTGCTTTACTCCCACCTAAGAGGAGGGAGTCTTAGCACCCGTTAGCATCGGATAAAACGACAAAATATTCCCAATAAAATAAAAAATAATTTTCTAAAGCTCTGCTCCATTTTAATTTTCGACAAAAAATCCCATATTCCTTGAAAAAAGTCTTATCTTTAATTTGTTTTCAGCAATCAAGAAAAAAGAGCTGCCTCCCTGAGACAGCTCAAATGAAAAAACACTTATTTCTTTACTACATCCACGACCTCATCCTTAAAGTACGACTCGGTCAGGGCCATTCCATCGGGAACATCGGCATCCCGCGGCATAAACAGTCCCTTTATGCCAACGGCTTCATTATTGGTTTTCTTTTCCAAGGGAACAACGGTCCAGAATACTACATCAGCCTTCTTGGAGGTCAGGGTAGCTGCTCTGCCGCCACTGGCCACCTGCACCACTTCGATACTGCACTTAAGCCGCTTGCCAATTTCCGCCAAAATAGCTGTGTTAAAGCCGGCTGCACTGCCATCGGCCTTCACCAAATCAAGGGGCGGCAAATCACCGGTTACGGCAATTCTCAAAGGAACATCCCCAGGCTGGAAGGGCAGGGTAACTGCCGGTGGTTCGGCACCTGGCTTTAGGTCAGTAATATATTCCTTGGCCAGTTTATCCAAGGTGCCATCTGCCTTCATGTCCGCAATAACCCGATCCAAATCGGCCTTTAGCTTGTCATCCTCTTTTCTGACTCCAAAGCAGAATTCATCCATTGGTTTGTCGGCAACGTCCTTCACGGCCATATTATTATTCCGTTCAGTCAAATATTTGGCCACGCTTTTATAAATGCGCATGGACTCAATTTTGCCGCTTTCCAGGCCCATCTGCATGGCCGAAAGATTATCATAGTAAGTAAACAGCATTGCCTGATCGGATGAGCCCTTTTCCTTTAATAATGCATTGAGCTTGTCCTCACTGAGATTTTGTCTGGTCAATAGGCCTACCTTAACAAGATTTTTTCCATCCTGATTGGTGTCCTTCTGGGAAACCGGTTGACCACCACAGCCCACCAAAACGGCCCCGGCAAGGGCACAGCCTAATAAAATTGCAGCCGCTTTTTTCCAATTCATTTTTCGTTCCTCCTCAATCTAAAATTAATTTCCGGCAACCTCCACACGCACCCGGTTTCTGCCGCCATCATAGACGTAAGAAATACTGGATACCCGTTTTTTCAACAGAGTGATTCCAATATGCTCCATACCATCATCGTCATCCTGACTTTCGGCCAAAATAGGGTTGTACGGAACGCCACCACTAACCACTTCCAGAACAATGCAATCCATGGCCTGAGCATAAGTCACATCCAGCTTAAGGTCCACCTCCTCACCGTCGGCAAAGCTGCCATGAAAAAATTCATATATCAGCTCCTCGCTGGAAAGCTGGAGCAAATAAGTACGGTTTCCATTTATACCGTATTTCTCGGCAAAGCTCCATAGTCCGCCCTGGAGCTGCATAAGGTCAAACTCGGACCGCTTGGTAATCTCGTAGCTAAAGAAGGTATGCTTGCGTATGAAGGAAATGGTTTTTTCCCTCTTGGGGGAATTGAAGATTTCATCAGGAGCTCCCTCCTCGTAAATCCCCCCGTCGGCAAAAAACAATACCCGGTCAGCCACCTCCTGGGCAAATTTCATTTCGTGGGTAACTATAAGCATGGTCAGCTTTTGCTTGGCCAGCATCCGAATAACCGCCAATACCTCCCCCACCATGGTAGGATCCAGAGCACTGGTGGGCTCATCCAGCAGCAGCACCTTGGGCTTCATCATCAAAGCACGGCAAATGGCTATACGCTGCTGCTGACCACCAGATAAAACCGTAGGATATACCTTGGCCTTGGCCGCCAACCCCACCTGAGTCAGAAGAGACATGGCCTTTTTTTCCGCTGTCTTAGGATCCATACCCAAAAGACGGGTGGGGGCCAAGCATAAATTATCCAGCACATTGTAATGAGAAAACAGATGGAATTTTTGAAAAACCATCCCCATTTGGCGGCGAATTAAGTCCACATTGGCCCCCGGAGCCGTAATTTCCTGACCGTCAATGGTGACACTGCCCTTATCCGGAGCCTCCAGCAGATTGAGGCAGCGCAGAAAAACGCTTTTTCCACAGCCTGAGGCCCCGATTATGGCAATCCGTTCGCCCTCCTGAACACTGAGATTAACATTGTTCAATACCTGCAGGTTCCCAAAGGCCTTGGATAGGCCCTTAACGTCAAGCACTCCCATCTACTCCAGCACCTCCCTGTTCTTACGCCACTCCAGCCAGGCAAAAATCCCGTATACGCAATAGGAAATGGCTATGTAGATAATCATACCGCCCAATATGGTTATCATGGGCTGCATGGTACGGGAGGCCGTGTTATAAATTACCCGGGTAAGGTCGGTAATGGTCACATAGCCTACTACACTGGTCCATTGAATGAGGTTGACGATGGTGGACTGATAAACTGGTTTGGCAATCTCCATCATCTGAGGCAGGGTCACCAGACGAAAGGCCTGAACACGGGAAAAGCCCAAGGTGCGGGCGGCCTCCACCTGACCAAAGTCCGTGGCCATAATGGAGGAACGCAACAGCTCTGCCACATGAGCCGCCGTATGCAGGGCAAAGGCAATAATTGCCACCACCTCAGGGGAAAGGTCGCTTTGGGCCAACAGGCCATAAAAAAGGAGCATTAGCAGCATAAGCACCGGACACCCCCGTATCAGAGCAATATACCCGGCGGTGAAAAACCGCATCACCCTGTTACTTCCCATGCGAAAAAAGCACAACAGGGCCCCCAGTATTGTTCCCAGCACAAGGGCGGCCAGGGAAATCTCCACCGTTACCCAAATCCCCTTGCAAAAGGTTGTGAAGGCACCGTTGGCAATAAATATTTGATAAATCAAATCCATATTATATGATGCCTCCATTCTGCTTCCTATTTCTAATTTTATCTCATTTCCTTATTATTCTTCGACAAATAAATGGTAAATCCTTTAAAAATGCTAAAATTTTGACTTAAATCGAGGCTGAAACCGACTTAGTCTGCCCTGCTGAACGGAACACAAAAAGAAAAAAGTCCCCAAAACCATATAAAGCGCCTTTGAGGACTATTACTCACCGGATTTGAAGCCCAACCTTCATATAGCATTATTTCCTCCAGGTACAGACACCGCCCTGGCATTCATCACTTTGGCCATAAGCAGCCTGTGAATTGCTATTATCGGATTGGTCATCCTCTGCGGCCAGCACCGGCATGGTCAGCAGCAACAGGCAGGCTGCCAACACAAATAAAATTTTCCTTAACATCAACAACACCTCTCCTTGATTTCCCTGCCCAAATATAAAGCTTGGTGAGGACAGGCCTCTATACATTTTCCGCACATTATACATTCGGCAGACGCTGTCTGCCGGGCCGGATTAATATCCATAGGGCAAATCTCCTGACATATACCACAGTCTATGCACCGCTGCTTTGCCAGCCGCACTCTGTACATACTGACAGGATTTAATAAGCCATAAATTGCCCCAAGGGGACACAGGGCCTTACAAAAAAAGCGGTAAATAAAGGTACAGCCTGCTACTACCCCCAGCAGAACAAGGATTTTCCAGCCAAAGAGTATACCGACGGCCTGGCGAATTTCCGGGTGGGTCAGCAGCATGGGAACCGCTCCCTCCAGGGTTCCCGCCGGACAAATATATTGGCAAAAGGCCGGCAAGCCTTGGCTGCCGAAAACGGCTCCCCATAAGGGTACCAGCAATACAAAGACTGCCAGCACAATATATTTCACATATATCAAGGGATGAAACAATTTCTTCTTGGTCACGGGCAGCTTATGCAGCAGCTCCTGAAAAAAACCGAAGGGACAGAGAAAGCCGCACACAAACCGACCCATCAGCAATCCCAGCAGCAAAAGAAATCCGCTGACATACAAGCTGATGCCAAAGCCTGAGGTTCCTCCCACCGTTTGCAGGGCCCCTATGGGGCAGGACAGGGTGGCCGCCGGACAGGAATAGCAGTTAAGGCCCGGAGTGCACAGATTTTTCCCCGGCCCCTTGTAGATTTTTCCGACAAAAAGATTGGTCAGCTCCCAGTTGGTAATACACGACATCACTATCTGCACAAATTTCCGACGGATATTGAAGGTGAAGTGCATATCCTCACCCCAATCCTATACATTCCAGGCAAAGGCGAATGGCCTTTTGAAAAATCAGGTCAGCTTCCCCCCGCCACAGGCCGAAGCTTATACTGCTTATAGCTGCCAATAAAAGAAGCAGCCGAATTTTGCCCACTGCCGTCACTTCAGATACCTCGTCAAAAGCTCCTTATATTTTGGCACGTCGGCCCCTATTACAGCTTCACCAATGATATTGCCCTCAGCGTTTACAAAAATAGTGGTAGGCACCGCCTCAACTCCGTCCAAATAACGCATAATGCCCTCGTCAGGTATAATATTTACAAATTTAACATTTGACTCGGCAGTAATTCTTTTGGCCTCATTTATTGTTTCCATGTCATTTTTGTCACTTACATCACAGACAATGCCAATAATCTGGGCATCGGCAGGCATCTGTCCGGCCCATTCCCCCAGCTCCGGCATCTCCCCAATACACGGTGGACAGAAGGTTCCCCAAATATTGACCACAGTAACCCTCTTTCCCTTAAAGATGTCCTGGGTAACAGCGTTGCCTGCCAAATCAACTGACTGAAAGGCAGGAAATTTTTTCTCCTTGGCCCTGGACGAGGTATTTTCCGCCAAACACCCCGCCGACAACAACAAAATTGTCATCACAACAAGGGCCATACTGGTCAGCTTAATAAATTTATTCATGTAAATAACCTCCCCTGTAAAAAATATTTGAATATTTAGGAATATTATAGCAAAAAAGCAACTAAATAGTAATGGATTTTTACAAAGACTAAAGCGGGGCTCCATAAAAGATATCCCAAATACTCAAGCACGCCATTTATTTACATTTTCTTTTCAAAAAAACAGAACTGTCTCCGAAGAAACAGCTCCGTTTATCATTTTATAGTGTTTTTATCCCAGCTTCTGGGCCAAAAGCTGATTTACAGTCTGTGGGTTGGCTTTGCCCTTGGACTGCTTCATTACCTGGCCGACCAGGGCACCAATAGCCTTCTTGTTGCCGGACTTGTAGTCCTCAACAGCCTTCTGGTTTGCCTGGATAACCTTATCAACGATTTCCTCGATGGCCTTGGTGTCAGTAATCTGTACCAAGCCCTTGTCCTTAACAATCTTCTCAGGACTGTCCGGGCTCTTCCACATTTCCTCAAATACCTTCTTGGCAATCTTGGAGGATATAGTTCCCTTGCTGATAAGACCAATCATCTCACCAAGACGCTTTGCGTCAACTGGGGAATCAGAAATTTCCAGGCTCTCAGCATTCAAATTCTTGGACAAGTCCCCCATAATCCAGTTTGCAGCCAGCTTGGCATCAGCACCGGTCTCAATAACCGCATCAAAATACTCTGCCATTTCCTGGGAGCTGGTAATAATGCCGGCATCGTAGGCCGACAAGCCGAACTGCTCCTCCAGACGGGCCTTGCGGGCATCCGGCAGCTCAGGCAGGGCTTTTCTGAAGGCCTCTATTTCCTCGTCAGTGGTAATTATTGGCACCAAATCAGGCTCCGGCATGTACCGATAGTCATGGGCATTTTCCTTGCTGCGCATGGACAGGGTAATGCCACGGTCCGGGTCCCAGGTACGGGTCTCCTGAATGATGTGACCACCGTCCTCAAGAACCTCCTCCTGACGCTCGATTTCATAAGTCAGGGCTTCTTCCACCGCCTTGAAGGAGTTAATGTTCTTCATCTCAGTACGGGTGCCCAAAACATCACTGCCAGCAGGACGGAGAGATACATTAAGGTCAGCCCGGAGATTGCCCTCCTCCATCTTACAGTTGGACACATCAATGTACTGCAAAATTGACTTAACCTTCTCCATATAAAGACGAGCTTCCTCAGGGGAAGACATATCCGGCTCAGACACGATTTCAATAAGAGGTACACCAGTACGGTTGTAGTCTACATTTGATGTATCGGAGTCCTTAATGGTGTTGCCGGAATGAACCAGCTTACCGGCATCCTCCTCCATGTGGATACGGGTGATGCGGATGCGCTTGGTTTCACCATTGCTCTTGGTAATATCTACATAACCATGCTCGCAGATTGGCAAATCATACTGAGAGGTCTGCCAGTTCTTGGGAAGGTCAGGATAATAATAATTCTTGCGGTCAAATTTGGAGAATTTATTAATCTCACAATTCAGGGCCAAGCCTGCCTTAATGGCAAATTCCAGAACCCGCTTATTAAGGGTAGGCAATACTCCTGGAAGACCAAGACATACGGGGCACACATGGGTGTTGTGCTCTGCGCCAAAGGTGGTAGCACAGCCGCAGAAAATCTTGGTGTTGGTTTTTAATTCACTATGGATCTCCAGTCCAATAACTGCTTCGTAGCTCATGCTTAGTTACCTCCCAACTGAGGCCGGTCATTGTGGAATGACTGGCTCTGCTCATAAGTGTAGGCCACCCGGAGGATGGTCTCCTCGTCCAGGGCCTTACCAATAATCTGTAAGCCAATAGGCATATTCGAGCTGCTGTAACCGCATGGTACGGAAATACCGGGAAGGCCGGCCAGATTAAGGGGAACCGTGCAGGCATCCTGCAAATACATTTCCAGTGGGTTGGAAATCTTCTCACCAATCTTATAGGCAGGGGTTGGTGCAGTAGGACATACAATGACATCCACCTGCTCAAAGGCCTTATCGAAGTCCTCCTTAATAAGGCGACGAACCTTCAGGGCCTTCAAGTAATAAGCATCATAGTAACCAGCACTAAGGGCGTAGTTACCAATCATAATACGACGCTTAACCTCCTCACCCAAATACTTGGTACGGGTCTTGGTCATCATCTCCACCAAATCAGCAGCATCCTCAGCCCGCTCGCCATAGCTTACGCCGTCATAACGGGCCAGATTGGTGGCCGCCTCCGCTGGGGAAATAAGATAATATGTAGAAATCGCATAATCAGTATGAGGCAGGGAAATTTCAACAATTTCAGCACCCAGCTCCTTCAGCTTATCAATAGCCTCACGGACGGTTTTCTCCACCTCCTGATCCATACCCTTTACGAAATATTCCTTGGGAATACCCACCTTCAGGCCCTTAACATCCTCCACCAGAGCCTTGGTAAAATCCGGAACCTCCTCATTTACGCTGGTGGAATCCATTTCGTCACGGCCAGAAATAATATTTAAGATATGAGCGCAGTCGGTAACATCCTTGGTTATAGGGCCAATCTGGTCCAAAGAGGAAGCGTAAGCCACCAGACCATAACGGGATACACGGCCATAGGTTGGCTTCATACCTACCACACCACAGAAGGAGGCTGGCTGACGAATGGATCCGCCCGTATCAGAACCCAGAGCCCAGATAGCCGTACCAGCCGCTACAGCAGCCGCACTGCCGCCGGAAGAGCCTCCGGGAACACATTCCGTATTCCATGGATTACCGGTTTTCTGGAAGGCGGAATTTTCCGTGGAGCCGCCCATGGCAAATTCATCCATGTTGGCCTTGCCGATAATAACCGGATTTTCCTTTTTTAATTTTGTCATAACCGTTGCATCATAGGGAGCAACGAAATTCTGCAATATTTTGGAGGCACAGGTAGTCTTTACCCCCTTGGTGCAGATATTATCCTTAATGGCACCAGGAATACCCTCCAGGAAGGAAATGGTCTCACCCTTGGCAATTTTCTCATCTACGGCCTTGGCCTGGGCTATAGCCTCGTCACGGGTAATGGTCAGATACGCCTTAACATCCCCCTCCACCTCGTCAATACGGGCCAAAACGGCTTCCGTAAGTGCAAGGGAGGTTATTTCTTTATTTACAAGCATGTCATGCAGGACATGTGCTGGCTGTTCAAATAATTTCACAGTGCTGCCTCCTAGTTTAGTCTTCCAATACCTTTGGAACCTTGAAATAGCCATCTTCCTTCAGTGGCGCATTGGACAAGGCCAAATCGCGATCAAGGGATTCCTTCACCACGTCCTCACGGAACACGTTGCTGATAGGCAATACGTGGGCCAATGGCTTAATATCGTCGGTATTTACGGCACTCAGGTTGTCAAAATACTCCAGCACATCATTGAGCTGCTGGGTGTACTGAGCCTCCTTGTCAGCAGGAATATCCAGACGGGACAATACTGCCACATTTTCCATATCCTTTTTGGTAACCTTCATTTTATCACCATCCAAATCATATATTTGATATAGATTTCATATAAACACACAGAGGTAATTATATCATAATATCGGGCTAATTTAAACTGCCCAAATAAAATAAGGGCCCGTCCAATGACAGGCCCATAAAATATTATACACAATTAATATACTTGCTCACAGCTTCTTCAACAACAGCGTTTAATGATTTGCCGGCTCCTTCCCTACCTCCTGACAAAAATCCAGATATTCATCAACGGCCTTATGAAATTCCTTCACAATTCCTTTAGTATCATCACTTACGAAATCAACATAGTCGTTAATACCATCTATCACACCGTGCAGAACTTCTGACTCCACATCATATTCCACTTTTGCGTGATACCCCTTGTATTCCAATATATTCATAACCAATCATTCCTTCAAAATATATCATTAATATGTTTTAATTGGCTCTTGCCTGCCCAAGCTCAAGGGCTGTATGGATAATAGATCGTACATCAAATAAATGCAATCAGAGCTCAGATTATGGTTCTATTTTAGTCTGTTTACAAGCTTGTCAAGCAACGTCCGACTTATCGATACAAAACTATGGTTATTGCCAAGATACCTTACAAGTAAAGGGCTCACTGCATAATAGATTTTTACGAACAGCCTGCCGAAGAAGTGTGGCAACAACATTGTGTCTCTGAATTGCCTGAGCACTAATACTTCGGGGGCATTATATGAGCCATAGACCGCTGTAGCGATATAGCACCCTTCTTTCTTGGAAGGGGCGTTTTTTTCGGCTGCCAGCTTAGCATTTAACTCGCCTATGGATGCATTGTTTTTGCTTTCCAGTACTTTAATTTCTGCAATATCCTTCCCGTTTAACCCTTTACAAAATACATCCTGAATTTCTTTTCGTATGGTCATATCATATTTCGACGTTTCTTTGCCATAGAAATTCATACGCCACGAAACACCATGACAATATAAGAGATACAATTCAACTATGTATCTTGTTATCACCTGCATAACAGGATCCTTTGCAATAAATGAAGGGGGAATATTTGTAAACGTCAAAATATAGTATGCCTCAATAGCAAATAAAAAGCAGCCCGTA
>NZ_CAMYWM010000060.1 GCF_947302755.1 uncultured Anaerovibrio sp. | reverse complement strand
TCTACAGCCATCCGCTATATCACCTTCTGCATGATGAGCCAAATCCAGAGATGACTAGCTTTATCTTCAGGGAGACCATGATGAGCCACTTGCTTCTCTGGGGGAATGCCTATGCCCAGATTATAAGGAATGGCAAAGGTGAGGTGGTCGGACTTTATCCGCTTCTTCCAAACAAGATGGATGTAAGCCGTAACAAGGCTGGGCGGCTGATATATACCTACAGACGCAATTCTGATGAGGCTGGTTCGAAGAAGGATGAAGAGGTCGTTCTCAAACGAGAGGATGTACTTCATATCCCGGGACTTGGATTTGATGGCCTTATTGGATACAGTCCTATTGCAATGGCCAAGAATGCCATAGGTATGGCAATAGCCACAGAGGAATACGGGGCTACTTTCTTTGCCAATGGTGCCACACCGGGAGGAATTCTTGAACATCCGGGTGTAGTAAAAGATCCGGAGAAACTTCGTCAAAGCTGGAAATCCCAGTTCTCGGGAAAGAACAGTCACAGCGTTGCTGTGCTTGAGGAAGGCATGACCTTCAAACAGATGGCCATACCGCCTAATGAAGCACAGTTCATTGAAACCAGAAAATTTCAAATCAATGAGATAGCTCGAATTTTCAGAGTACCGCCACACATGGTAGGGGACCTTGAAAAGTCGAGCTTTTCTAATATTGAGCAGCAGTCCTTGGATTTCGTGATGTACACCCTTAATCCTTGGATAGTTCGCTGGGAACAAGCAATGCAGCAGGCATTATTGCTGCCATCGGAAAAGAGCCAGCTGTTCTTTAGGTTCAATGTTGATGGCCTTCTTCGTGGGGACTATCAGAGCAGGATGAACGGCTATGCTGTGGCAAGGCAGAATGGCTGGATGTCAGCAAACGACATACGGGAGCTGGAGAACATGAATCCAATCCCTGATGAGGAGGGAGGTAATCTGTACCTTATCAACGGAAATCTTACAAAGTTAAAAGATGCGGGCCTGTTTGCCAAGCCTGCTGAAAGGAATGATTTAGATGAGTCGTAAATTTTGGAATTGGGTGAGGAATGATAACGATGAAAGAATACTTATGCTCAATGGTGAAATCTCTGACCAGACTTGGTTCGGGGATGAAGTCACACCTGAAGAATTTAGAAACGAGCTTAACAGTTGCCAGGGTAAAGTCACTGTTTGGATTAATTCTCCTGGCGGGGATTGTTTTGCTGCTGCACAGATATATAACATGCTCATGGAATACCCAGGATGCGTTGATGTTCACATTGATGGCATTGCTGCTTCAGCAGCTTCGGTAATAGCCATGGCAGGAAGTCATGTGGCCATATCCCCAGTTGGCATGATGATGATTCATAATCCTGCAACCGTTTCCATCGGGGATGAGCGGGAAATGAAGAAAGCAATAGAGATGCTTTCCGAGGTAAAGGAGTCCATCATCAATGCCTACGAGTTAAAGACCGGGCTTCCGAGAAAGCAGCTGTCCAACATGATGAACGCCGAGTCTTGGTTCAATGCCAAAAAGGCTGTGGAGCTTGGATTTGCTGACAGCATTCTTTATGACACCGATGAGGATGATGAGCCGGAGGCCATGATTTTTTCAAGGGCTGCGGTGACCAATTCATTCTTGGATAAATTTAAAGCTGCCAAAAAGGTAGCAGATAATCGTATTGACGCTTCTGAACTTCAGAAGCGTTTAGCTATTTTAGGAGGAATGTAATATGGATAAGATTAATGAACTGATTGAAAAACGTGCTAAGCTCTGGGAGGAGGCTAAGAACTTCCTCGATACCCATACTGATGAGGATGGCAAGCTCTCTGCTGAAGATGCCGCCACCTATGAGAAGATGGAGTCTGATGTGGTGGATATGAAAAAGTCCATCGACCGTCTGCAGCGTCAGGCGGTTATTGACCGTGAGCTTAATAAGCCAACCAGCAAGCCTATAATCAATGAGCCTACCGCTGGTAAGCCTTTAAACATTCGTGCAACTGATGAGTATAAGCAGGGAATGCTTACAGCCATGCGTACACGTTTCCGTACTATCAGTGATGTGCTTCAGGAAGGTAATGATCAGCAGGGTGGCTATCTGGTACCGGAAGAGTACGACAAGCGTCTCATTGATGTGCTGACTGAGGAAAATATCATGCGTGGCCTTGCTACCAAGATTACCACTTCCGGTGAGCATAAGATTAACATTGCTGCCACCAAGCCAGCGGCTGCGTGGATTGAAGAAGGCGAGGCGCTTACCTTTGGTGATGCAACCTTTGACCAGATTGTGATGGATGCCTATAAGCTTCATGTAGCTATCAAGATTACTGAGGAGCTTCTCTACGATAACGCCTTTAACCTTGAAAGCTACATTATTGACCAGTTCGGTAAGGCACTGGCCAATGCCGAGGAGGAGGCCTTCCTGAATGGTGATGGCAAGGGTAAGCCTGCTGGTATCTTTGATGCTGAAAAAGGTGGCCAGGTTAATACCACTACCTCCGGCAACACCATCAGCGCAGATGATATCATCACCCTTATTTATAACCTCAAGCGTCCATATCGTAAGCATGCGGCATTTATCACCAATGACAAGACACTGGCTTCTATTCGTAAGCTGAAGGACAACAATGGTGTGTATATGTGGCAGCCAGCACTTACTGCAGGCGAGCCTGACCGTCTTATGGGTTATGCAGTACACACTTCCGAGTTTGCACCTGAGTCTGCAACTGGAAAGCCTGTCATGGCCTTCGGTGATTTCTCCTACTACAACATCGGTGATCGTGGCTCCCGTTCCATGCAGGAACTGAAGGAGCTCTTTGCTGGTAACGGTATGGTAGGTTATGTGATGAAGGAGCGTGTTGACGGTCGGCTGATTCTCCCAGAGGCTGTTCAGATTATGAAGATGAAGGGTACTGCCAGCGCCGGGAACTGATAGGGGTGAGGCAGATGCTGGTAACTCTTGAGGAAACAAAACAATATCTCAGAATTGATGGCGATTATGATGATGAGCTGATTAAAGGGCTTATGGCCACAGCAAATGATTTATGCATAGCAATTCTGAGACAGGACGAGTCGGAATTGGACGGGGAAAATCCCCGGCTGAAGACGGCTATTTTTTATGCGGTGACTTACCTTTATGAGCACCGTGATGAAGCAGATCACAGAGGGTTAGCATTAACCCTCCGTGACCTTTTGACTGGGCTTCGCCGGGAGGGATTCTGATGAAGGTAGGAAAAATGCGGTATCGTATAACACTCCAAAAACCTTCTGAGGAAACAGATATGTATGCCAATCCCAAGGATGAATGGACAGATTTTAAGGAAGTCTGGGCAGATATAGTTCCTGTAAGCGGCAGAGAATACTTTGCCGCTGAACAGGCTATGTCAGAGACACAGTTTAAAATCTATATCCGTCATCTTGAAGGTGTTACGCAAAAGATGCGTGTGCTGAATGGAAACGAAGCATATGAAATCCTCACGGTTCTTGGAGATAAACGAAGCGGAATGCTTACTCTTATGGTGAAGGTGATAGTATGAGTTCTTTATCTGATGTGTTTCAGGACATTGGCGATAAAGCTACCAGGGCTGCCAAGGAGGCACTCAGTCAGGGGGCGGATATGGTAGTGAGGGATGCAAAATCGAGGTGTCCCGTAAGAACTGGGGCTCTTAAGGAATCCATACATAAAGTGGTTTTGCGGGGCGGAACTAAAATAAAAGTTGTAGCTGATGCCACTAATAGTGTTGGCACCCCCTATGGCAGATTTGTTGAGTTTTCCCCGATGATTAACGAGCCATTTTTATACCCAGCCATGGATGCGCTTAGAAACACCATAAGGGAAAACATAGCCAAGGCTGTGCAGGAAAGCCTAAAGAGGTGATGGCATGATTGAAAAAATGATTGAGGCACTGAGGACGGATATCCACCCTTTTGTGAAGGGTATCTATCATCAGCTCAGTCCTCATGGATGTAAATATCCGAACATCGTCTATAAGGTAATATCCGATGTCCCGGCACTTCATGGAGACAATAGGGAGCTTCAGTCCAGAGTGACTGTGAGGGTACATATTGTCACCAAGGACGGAAACGACAGCGATATTTATAGGCGGCTTAACAGGACAATGATTGACCTGGGTTTTATGAGAGCCCAGACCATAGATATGATGGAAGATGGCCTTAAAATTAAGGTCATAGATTACAGAATAGGAGTTGATTCGTAATGACAGCACCACGGACCGGACTTACAAATTCCCCATTTATTGGACTTAAGGGATTTCATGTAGCAAAGCTCATCGATGACCCAAAGGACGGTACAACGACCTATGAGGATATTATTTCCATTCCTCATATTAGGCAGGTGGCTATAAAACCACAGAATTCTTCTGCAACCCTTTATGCAGATAACCAGGCGGTGGACACCGCCTGCACAACCAGTGAGTATGAGCTGACCGTGGATATTGCCACACTTCCTCTGGAGTACAAGGCATACCTCCTTGGCCATGAACTTAAGGATGGTGTTATGACCGCCAGCAAGGACGATGTGTCCCCATACTTTGCGGTGATGTTTGAGTCCACCAAGAAGAATGGCAAGAAGCGGTTCTGCAAGTTCTTCAAGGTTCAGTTCAATGAGCCGGATGAGAACCCACAGACCAAGGCAGAGAATATCAGTTATAACACACCAACTCTCGGTGCCAAGGCTATTTATCGTACTGCCGATGGCCTTTCCTATCGTCAGGCTGATGAGGAAGCTACTGGCTTTACTGCTGAAGCTGCCGCTGCTTGGTATACGGAGGTGTAATTTATGGATACACCTTTTATCATAATCAACGGAGAAAAAATCGAACCCGCTGCACCCAAGATGAAGGTGTGGCGGGCTTTTTTAAAATCTGCTGACAGGGACAGAAGCAAGGAACAGCTGGATGATTTTTTGAAAGAGCAGATTGATCTTATTGTACTTGCCTTCGGTAAGCCTGATGTGGTCAATGAAAGCACCATTGATGAGAATATGGAAATTGCTGATGTGGTGCCTTTGGTAAGAAAACTCTTTAAGTGGATTCAGGTAATGACATTCACCAAGCTGGCAAGCTCCCCAAATGGGGAAACGGAGGAGGCATAGAGCTTTCTCCGTATGAACATATACTGAATTACTATGAAAGACTCCAGTCAGCCTATGGCTGGACAATCAGTGAAATCGATGAGTCCGACCTTGAGGTTTTGCTGGACCAGATGGTTATTCTTTCCAAGAGAAATCATAAACAAACTTACATTGAGGATGTGATGGGATAATGGCCAAGGGGCAGGAAATTGAAGAACTTTATATCAGTCTTGGGCTTAACATAAATGACCTGAAACTTGGCTTTGATACTGCCGGGAAAACAGTCAATCAGGCCATCACCAAGCTCAATAATCAGAACAAGAAAATCCAGCTTAAGACAGATGTTGACCTTTCCAAACTGGAGGGTGTTGGATCTGAGCTGGATAAAATCCGTGTAAAGTATGAAGCCATTAATCGTCAGTTGGATATCCAAAGACAGAAAGAGGCCATCCTTCAGGCCCAGTACCAGAGGTCTGTAAAAGACCATGGATTAGGTCATGGAATTACCCAAAGGGCTGAAATGAATCTGCTGTACCAGCAGAAGAATATCGCAGGTCTTGAAGCTCAGCTTAGAACATTGGGAAATTCCCTGAATTCAATACCGCCTAAGTCCAACAGGGCGTTTAGCTCCATATCCAAGGGGGCTGGAATGGCAAGAGCTGGAATTGGTAAGCTGACCGAAGGCTACACCCTTCTTAATGCAAAGCTGGCAGCATTTATGGCTGTAGCTGCTTCTGGTGCTGGCCTTTTTAATATTACCAAGGATGCCATGATGGCGGGTAATAACCTCTATAAGCTGCAGATCCGTCTTAATATGACAACTGGTGAAGCAGCAGAGCTGAGCAGGGCTTTTTCATTGGCTGGCTCAGATATTAATTCCCTTACTCCTTTTATTGCGAGGATAGATAAACAGCTGTTATCTGCAGGTGCATCCGGGAATGCCACATCAAAGGCACTACAGAAATTTGGTGTCACGATTACTGATGAAAACGGCAATCTCCTTCAGATTAATGAACAGCTGGAGCAGTTAGCCAAGGGATACAGAAATGCTGCCGAGGCTGGGGAAACTGAAGCATTTACTGCTGAAATCCTTGGTGCCAGAGGGGCGGCTCTTATTCCTGTATTGGAGTCATACAATGACCTAATGACTATATCCAAAAGCATAAAGACTACGGGTCTCCTGAACCCAGCTGAAGCACATGAGACTTATCTTGAATGGCAGAAAATGGAGATGGAGGTAGGCCAGCTTAAACTTGCCTTGGGGGCGGCACTTCTTCCTGTATCCAGAGAGCTTCTTCCGGAGATAACAGAAATGTTCGTGTCCTGGATAAAGCTGATTTCAGATAACAAGGAAGAAATAAAGCTCATGGGGGAAATCCTCATTGATGTAATGCATGAGGCTGGAAAAGCTATTGACCTGGTGGCCAGCGGCTTGGATGCTATCGGTGTAAATGCCAAAAATGTAGGTGAGATATTACGGGATATAAAGGCTGAGTTTGATGCAGGTTATGGCATGGCTGTTATGGCAGCAATGGGTTCTCCTGCTAATTTTCCTCTTATAGGTGCATTGAGCCTAAAGGGTGATGTGAAAGAGCAGCGTTCCAAAAATGATGATACTGAAAGATCCAGCAAGGCCGAGAAGGAATATTTTGCTGACATTGAAAAACGTACCAAGGCTAGGCAAAAAGAAGTGGCCCAGATTAAGGCCCAGGAGCAGGCGGAAAAGAACCGTCTTGAGGATGTGGCCAAGGCTGCCAAGGAAATGAATGAAAGCATTTATGGCCTTACTCATACGGAACTTGAAACACAGCTTCATTCTATTGATGTGGCCATGCAAAAATATAAGGATGCTGGTGTATCAGAGGTTGAGATTGCAAGAGCTACTGAGGCCCAAAAAGCCAAGGTAATAAAGCAGTTCAATGATGATGTGGCACGAAGTATTGATTCTGTCTGGAAGTCAGCTTTCCAGAACAGAATGGATGAAATAGACCGTGAAAAAGAGGCATGGAAACAAAAGGGCCTGGATGAAGTCAAGGCAACGAAATGGGCGGAGGAGCAAAAAAGGCAGCTCCAGCAGGAAACTGCCCTTCATATGTTCAAGGAAAACTATAAGTACCTCAAGCTCTATCGTAGAGCTATGGCCGGGGGCGGAAGTGTGGAGGAAAAGCAGGCCAATGCCATGCAGGCTATTGTTGCCCAGCTTAGAAAAGATGCCAACCTTCCTGCAGATGCCTGGACCTCAAGAGAAGAAATAGCTGGCTTTGAACAGGTATTTAAGAATGCCAAGGAAAACATCATTCCGATTTATGACAAGATGCCTACCCGGTTTATCCTGAAAGGCACGGAGGCCGTTCCAATGTTTGCTCCTGATTACAACGAAGAAGTAATGAGCAAGCTGGGGAATACACAGGCACCTGCTACGGCATCTCAGGAAAATATTAACTACAACCTCAATGTTGATGTTCATGGCCTTGAGGATGTATCCCATGAAGTGGCCGATACTGCTGCCAAGAAGATACTGGATATGCTTCCACAAAACAACAATGTAAATATCAGCTACGGAGGTGGATAAGCAGATGAAAATCAGGATAGGTGATGCGGTCTCTTTGACTACGCCAACAGATTTTAAGTTCCATCCCGATGATCGCCAGACTTTGGTACAGACTGATGGCGGAAATGTGGTGCAGGATTTTGGGAGTGTAGCAAGCGGAGATAAGATAACGCTCAATGCTGTGTTTATAAAGGATGAATTCCTGAAGGTCTGGAACTATTACCAGAGCCGGGAGCTCGTTAATTTTACCGATAGTTCTGGTGTGGTGTGGCCTCAAATGAGGGTGAGGATCCTTGCCTATGGTTACAAGGAACGATTTGAGAATTACATCAATTGTGAGATAGAGTTATGGAGGATATGACTATGATTAATTTATATTGCAATAATCCAACTGCTGGCAAAAAGGACGGTACAGCCATTTCCCAGGATAATACCCAGACCAGCCCATTGGCATTAACATTGAAGCTGACGGAGCAAAAAGCAGTAAAGGTAGCTGTACGAACTGATACAGGTTATAAAACTACTGATGGTGTCAATATTTCATTTGCTTATTGGGATGGTACAGAATATCAGGCAGCTGGGGGCAATATTAATAATTGGTACGTATGCTTAGATAACAACTATACCAACGCAGAAAACGCCCTTGCTAATGGCACTTGGGGACATAGTGCCGACATAACCGCCGACGTAACAGACGTTAATACCGTCCTTTGGGTAAAGTACGATGCAAGCAACGCCACCGAACCAATTAACGACAACACAACCGCCGTATGCGTAAAGGCAACAGTTGAAGCCGTTTAAGAGGTGGTTTGTTATGAAATATATAAATTCAAGCATACCGACACTTTTCGACAACAGCACTTTAAAATCTTATACAAATAATAAAAAGTATAAATGTATTGGTAACGGTGAGGCTAAACTCACATTACCCAACGTACAAAATACAAAGTTGTATGTTGCTTTTGACCTGTTTTATGATACAAATTATAACTACATAAATTGTTACCCAATACAAATATACATGAGTGACGGGGCTTATGATAAAGTAATTAAATCAACCATACAGGTATATTTGGATGCGAGTAAAAAACTAATAAAATTCCGTAATACAAGCAATGATGTGTTTTCTGCGTCAATTTATATGAATGTATGGCATAGAATATATTTAGTTATTGATACGGTAGCGGGGACAGTTAATTTTTACCTTGACGGCGATAAAATCGGGACATATACGGATTATGTAAAAACAGGCGTAAAAGCAATAAGTTGCAAAATAGCAAGTGCATTTTGGAGTAATTATATTCCAACAATGAAAAATATAATCATCTCCGACCAACATTTTCCTATGAACGAAACCGTTATAGAAGTACCAGCAACCATTACAAATAATGGTTTTACCTTTGATAGTAGTGGTGATTCTTACGGTTCAGAAGCAGAAAACAGCACATTAAAATTACAACCCGACTTATCGGTTTTAAACGGCTATAAGGTAACGGGCTGTAACGTGGGTATGGGTACGACCGTATTGGGCGACACGATTAAAAATATTCAATGTTCAATGGGCAATTATTCAGATACAAAGGAAATTCCCGCCAATGGCTATGGAATGTATTTTGACGAACTACCAACAAACATAAAAGATATTACATTAACGGCGAAAAAATAAGGGGGTGGCTTAAATGTCTAATAGCTCAATAAGCACGCCCCTAATATTAACCACAGGTATTATAAAATGTTCTGCTGTAAGCACGCCAAGAATTTTAACAACGGCAATCATAAAAAAATCTAGTATTAGCACGCCAAGAATATTGGCTACCGTCGTATCGTCCACAGATACAAGCTATTATTTTGATACGGCCATAAAAGCCAATACAGACACAGAACAAACCTATGATACTGCCCTAACTTTGCAGCAGGATATAAATGTTAATGCTGATACCTTTATCAAATTACGGACTGACACAGTAAAGCATTATAGTACAGCTATAACCTTAAAGGCTGATACTGCAAATTATTTTGATATTGCTTTAGGCATTGAAAGTAAGGATAAGCAAACTTACTACTATGATGTTCATACCAATATACAGCAGAATATTGGTATTAATGCAGATACGGCTATTAGCTTACTGGCTGAAGTGGTACAGCATTATTATACCAATGCAGTTATCAAGGCTGATGTAAAACAATACCATGATACGGCTGTAATATTAAGAGATACCACGGCTCAGACAGTAACCCAGCATTTTGATACTACTGTAAAAGCAATGGCAGCAGCCAAATATTATTATGATACCCAAATCAGCATTCCTCGTGATACGACAATTCCAACGGATAAAATTATCAGTGATCCGTTTAAGCCTGCAGCACAGAAGGAAAAGTCCGGTATGGTGTCCATTTCTTTGAATCTCCAGGAGTTAACCCTGGCAGATACCTTCACTTTGGAGACCACGGATAATATCAATATTCTGGATTATATCAGTGGCAAGATACTGGATTTTCCTTATCTTTATCGTGTGGGGGAATCCACACAGCAGGACAGGATTATTACTGCCAAGGGAATGTATGATGTGGATGAAATTCTGTATCGAAGCATCAACTATGGGCCTGGGCAGAAAACGCATAGTCTGTCTGAACACGCATTATATATTGCCGGCTCCTTGGGAAAGAAGCTGGTTTATTGTTGTGATGATTTTGTTCATTCAGGGACATGGATCGGTGAGGGGCAGACCTATGAAAATATTATATCCAGCCTGTTTGGCTGGTCTGGTGCTATCCCTCATAGGGCCATAAATGTGTTTATGAGAGCTAGGGATAATTCCTTGAACATCATTCAGCGTGGTCATGAGAGCAGAACAATTGATATTACTGACACTGCTCATACCCGTCCTGTAATAAACCGTGTCATTGAGAGAAGTATGATCAACTACTCTGGTGGCAATACAGATAGTGGAAATGATACTGGTCCAGGGTTGTACATAGAGCCACTTCCATTCTGGGGGACTCTTAAATTTGGTGATGCAACCTGTTCGTATCAGAGTGGTTATTTGGCTTCTGAAGAAATCAATGGCGAAGTAACAACTTATGACTATACCGGGGATGGGTTCGGAACCAGCAAGTATGTGAGAAGAAAAACGACTCAACATACAGACGGCTCCAAGACAGTTACAACCTATGAATATTCCCACAGTAAAAGTGGCGTCCTTGTTCTGGGTCAAGAAGTGGAAACCACCACGGACAAGAATGACAATGAAACTGTCAGAAAAACAATTCATGCTCCGCTGGGTGGCGGTTTTTATGGTACATCGGTTTATGTTGATGGGGAATTTGTAGGAAGTTCAATAGGCACCGGTTCTCCTGCAGCCGCTGCATCCAGATACCTTCAGAATCAGGAGTCCATAACATTAGGTGGCGCAAATTATGGCGATAATGATAATCCCCTGGGAAAAGGTAATCGTCTGAAGGAATCTGTCGAAGTGCCAACATCTGACAGGGATAAGCTGAAGTCTTATCTAAACGAACTGAAATGGCTTAACAGAAAGATAAAGGAAACCGTCACCATGGATATATATAACTATGGCCATGTTGTTGATTTTTCCGAAAGAGTCAGATTCCGGGGGCATGAGTATTATTTGGTCAGCAATGCTGTAAGCCAGACAACAAAAGAGCTGAAACAGAGCGTTCAGCTTGTGAGGTGGTATTGATGTATCAGACGACAATTTCATCTGTTAGTGGAAATATGGCGGCCGATATTAACGGTCGCTCTTTCTATATTGCCGGTAGCAGCATTGTAACGCCAGGGCAGCAGGTATGGACCGATGGAAAAGTCATATATGGAAATACATATACAGGCGGTCAAAGCTATATTCCAATTATCACGGGTGGTATTCCTTATCTTACGGATAGCGAAAAAGGAATTATCCGCATATATGATAGAAAATTTAATCACTATAAAACCCTTGAGTGTAGCGGTATAGAGAGCATTGTAAATAATGACAAATATGTATACATTTTAAAGGACGGACACTGGTACGGCGAGAAAAACATAGAATATGCGGGCAATGATTGGTACACACTTGACGCTTGCGTTAATGACAAAGGCGACTTACTTGAACTCGGTTTTGATACACGTGACAATCTTCAAATTGGGTCGATGCCTTTTCTTGATTCATACAATGACCACAAAAACCCTGCTCCCGTTTATATACGGAAAAATGGTGAGATTATAGGCGAAGTAGATTGGAAAGGGTTTTATAACAGATATGGTAGTGAAGCCGAAAACTTGTCATCGATTGGCCTATCAATGCTAAAAGGCAACCCATATTATGAAAAAACAAGAGTAACAAGGCAAAGAGACGAAATACGCACTGATTTAATTAGCGGCAATGTTCACCCCGACGGGTCTTGGAATGTTTGGATTACTACAAAATCAAATCACAGGCTATTATCAGTAGTTTCCGAGTATGACATAATCCATGACCGTGTAAGTGACGAAGGGGAAAATGACAGTAAAATGTACGAAGTATTTCTTGATTTTGACGACTTAGATGCTGAGGGCAATCCAAAAAGCAAGATTCGAGATGCGGGGGTTATTGTCGACCAGATTGAAGGAATAGCAGGGGCTAGTATAGTCTTTGACTCCGAAAATAATACACAAATATTTCTGCATAAAAAAGAAACCTTATTAAAGGCAACAGCCTCTAACAATAATGTAAATATCTATTTTCAGCCTTTTGCTGGCAGTAAAACATATTCAAAATTTTATCAACCTTATGTCGCTCAACCTCAACCTTACTCAGAAACACGACATTCGGTAATGTGGAATTTAGACGAATACAATGCAACGATAACAAGTAACAACAGTATGTTCATTAATGAACGTTTGGCTTCTGATTCTTATGTTTTGGCATCTGATTATTATTCCATAAAGGATAATACGGGCTTGCTCTTATATAACTATCGGGGATTCTACCGTTGGTTACCTAATCATGATGTTTATACAATCAAAAATGGTGCAATTAAATGGTTGGAAGGTAATTGTAGGAATTATAGACTTAAATATCTGAAGAATATCAACAAACTTAAGGACTTGTTGAAGGGGGTGTAGGCCATGGATAATCTTCAGAAACTCAGGACTACCGTTAAAGCCATATTGGATGCGGCAAATAAGAAACCAACCAATATCGGTGCGTTGCGAGGGACCATGGTATCCAGAGATACTGTCCTTATTGAGGGAAAGACATACCATGCCATTGAAGGAACTCAGGTCAATATGTATCCGGGGGCAATGGTGTGGTGCCAGCTTACATCAAATTCACAAGCAGTAATTATAGGAGCGTGATTAAATGACATCAGAGCAGATTCTCATTATGCTGGCCACGGCAGTGCTTAGTTTCTTTTCTGGCCGAGCCCAGAGCATGGCAAATAAGCATGATGAGGCAGTGGCAAAGAAAGAACAGCTATTTATGGAAATGATGGAAAATCAGAAGAAGTTTATAGCCTGGCAGGAAGAAATCAACAATCAGAATGCTGAGATGAAAAAGGAGATAAGGGCTCTCCAGATAGGGGTTGACCGTATCTGTAAGGGTGGCCTTGTCCTTCTCAGGGACAGGATTATTCAGTCCTGTCGTGCCTTTATTGAGCGTGGGAGTATTACCATCACAGCAAGAAATAATATACGGGATATGTACAAATGTTATCATGACGAATTTGGAGGTAACGGTGATGGGGAGTATTTCTTTGATGAAATGATGAACCTTCCGATTGACCAGGACGTGCCTATTGTTTCCCCTTTTGATGTCGGAGGTGGTCATAATGATAGAAAGAATTAATGTTACAGACTTGGTTGTAGTTGTAGCCTTATCCGCAGCTCTCATCATAGCCATTTACTCAAATCTTAATGAGCTAAGCATGAGTATTGCCAGCGGTCTTTTAGGCTATATTGGCGGTGCCGGAAAGCACCATGTTGAAAAGAGAGGAGAGAAGTAATATGAAGGTATTTATTAATCCAGGCCATGCGCCAAATGGAGTACCGGATCCGGGGGCAGTAAGTGATGTCACAGGTCTTAGGGAATGTGATGTGGCACTAAGCGTTGGTAAGCTGGTGGAGCATTACCTTAATGCCGTGGGGATTGAAACTGCTGTGTTACAGAGTGATGATTTATATGAGGTCTGCAGTGAGGCTAATAACCTTGAGGCAGACCTTTTTATTTCAATCCATTGTAACAGTGTGGAGTCTCCATATGCTGAGGGAACTGAAACATGGTACTGTGCTGGTTCCAGTGATGGAAAGCATCTGGCTGAATGCATCCAGTCCCAGATTGTAGATCACCTTGGAACCGTGGACAGGGGAGTTAAGATGGCAACCCCGGGTAAGAACGGGCTATATGTCCTCACCAATACAGATATGCCAGCAGTGCTTGTGGAGCTTGCATTTATCTCAAATGAGTATGATGAGAAGCTGCTCAGAAATGAGCAGGATGAGTTTGCTAGAGCTATTGCTCGTGGTGTAACGGACTATATGTGATGGAGGGCTTATGAATGTTAAAAAGATATTGGTGGTTGTTGTTATTGGTATTATTATCGGTGCCGCAGTTGTCCTTTGCCTCAGAAGCAACGTATCAGATAACGGAGTCGGAGTTGACACAGTTAGAGAACAACTTGACGGAGCTATCCAACTTGAACGACAGACAATCCAAGAGCTTGATTCAGCAGCAGAAACAGCTGCAGGAGTCCGAGGAGAAATTGAGTCTGGCAGAGCAGGAGTCCGAGAAGCTACAAAATCAAATCTACAGCTTAAGGAAGGAAATGATAGAGCAGGAGAACTC
>NZ_CAMYWM010000059.1 GCF_947302755.1 uncultured Anaerovibrio sp. | reverse complement strand
ATAGCGCCTGCCTGACCGGAAGCACCGCCGCCCTTTACATCAGCGATTACATCATACTTATCAACAGTCTCAGTCAGCTCCAGAGGCTGTCTTACGATCAGCTCAAGAGTCTTGAGACCAAAATACTCATCCATTGCGCGACCGTTAATGGTTACCTTGCCTTCACCTGGAACAAGACGAACTCTTGCAATGGAAGACTTTCTGCGGCCTGTGCCGTAGTAGCTAGCTAATGCCATTTTAAATGTTCCTCCTTCCAAGTATTAGCGAATGTTCAGCTTGAGCTCTTCAGGCTTCTGTGCAGCATGAGGATGCTCGGAACCGGCATATACATTCAGCTTTCTATACATCTGCTCACCAAGACGGTTGTGTGGAAGCATGCCACGGATGGCCTTCTCAACAACGCGGGTTGGGAACTTCTCCATCATCTGACCGGCTGGGGTAAAGGTAGTTCCACCAGTGTAACCGGAATGACGGAAATAAATCTTATCAGTTAATTTCTTACCAGTGAATACAACCTTCTCTGCATTGATAACGATAACGAAATCACCACAATCAACATGTGGGGTGAAGGTTGGTTTATGTTTACCGCGAAGAACTTTTGCAACTTCAGCAGCTAATCTACCTACAGTCTGACCTTCAGCGTCTACAACATACCATTTACGCTCTACGTTCTGAGCATTTGCCATAAACGTTGTCTTCATGCGATATATCCCTCCCATAAATTTTAATTTTATTTTCTAATTTGGGTTGTGAAGTGCAGTTGGCCTCCGGGGCTAATGGAAGCGGCTCTACAAAGCCTCACTTGAACTATTTTACTCAAATTTACATAGGAAGTCAAGGATTTTCTTGCCGACCTGATAAGAAGCCGGGGCAAATCCCTGATCTGTTATCCACCGCACTATGTGAATAAAATAACTCATGCCCAAATATAATACACTATATGGAATATCATTTCAACCACTTTTTAAATGAGACTTATTCAGTGGGAGATTTATCCGATGCTCACAGGTGCTAAAGTTTTACGCATTTTCCCATGGCAATAATATCCCCATCCCCCAAATTGAACACCTCATCAAAAAGCTTCATATGAAAGGTTCCCGGTCCGTCACTGGACCTTGCTGCCTTTTCCCCGGCAATGCCCAGGAGGATGGTGGCCAGGAGGGCAGCCGTCATAGGCTTGCCCCCCGGAAGCAGGGCGGCCGTCATGGCGTTGAGCATACATCCTGTACCGGTAATATTTCCCAGCATGGGCACACCGTTGTGTACCATATAGGAGGCCTCCCCATCGGTAATAAAATCTATGGGGCCGCTGACCAGCAGCACCGCGGAATGGGCTTTGGCCCAGGGGACTAAAATTTTGGCATAGTCCCCTACATTGTGTTCATCTATGAGCTGGCTCCTGTTGGCCTCCACCCCGGAGCTATGACACTCTATGCCACAGGTGGAAAGAATTTCCGTGATATTTCCCTTTAACACATTGGGCTTGATCTTATCGATAAATTCCCGGAGAAAATTTTTCCGCATAGTACTGCAGGCTGCCCCAACCAAATCAATAATAACGGGAATTCCCTGGTCTCGGGCCACAGTGGCTGATATTCCCATAGCCAGCAGCCTGTCCCTTGTTATGGAGCCCAGATTTAGGCATAGGGCATTGGCCATGGCAGTTATTTCCTCCACTTCCTCGGGATGCTCGGCCATAATGGGCCGGCTGCCCAGGGCCAATATCATATTGGCACAATCATTAATGGATATGGGATTGGTGATACAATGTATCAGTGGACTGGATTTCCTCACAGACTGCCTCATTTCCAGCAGCTCCTGAGCAAGCTTGTGTGTTATCATAGGTTCTGGCTCCCAGCTTCTTTTGAATTTCCGTCAAAGTATTATTTCGTTTCAATGCAGTAAGGAATATAAAGGCAATGGATCCGCCGATGAGCGTTCCCATAATAAAGGATGGCACATAGAACATCCAGGTCAATCCCGAGCGGCCCACCAAAAAGGCCATTACCGGATAGGATACAATGGCACCTATAATACCCGTTCCAATAACCTCACCCAGGACGGCGCCGATAAGCTTTCCCCTGGTCATTCTATACAAAAGGCCGGACAGAGTTGCCCCAAATATGGCTCCGGTCAGGGCCAAGGGGGGAATACCCATTACTACCATTCTGATGATGCCTATAATGAAGGCACAGGTAAAGGCCTCCAGGGGGCCCAGCATAACGGCACACACGATATTAATAAGGTGGGCCATGGGACACATTCCCTCAATACGCAGTATTGGTGAAATAACCACACCAATACCAATCATCATGGCCATAAAGACCATCCTCAAAATTTTCTGATGGTTTGACATAAAAAAACTTCACTCCCTTAGCTAAATTCCCCAGGTTAATAGCTGTAGTCAGTGAAGTACTTTTTTATACACAAAAGGACAGACATACAGCTAAAAACTGCCGAGGCAGGCGGTCGAAGCTAACTGGCTTCCTCTCAACCCGGAACACGGGCTCCCTCGCTATACGACTGTTTGTTACAGAAATCAAAGGCGCTCCCCTACGATTTCCTCCATTTGTAACATCTTTAGTTTAAATTCATCTGACTAATTTGTCAAATAAAAACTCCCGCAACGGAGGCGGGAGTCATTTGGCTTTATTTTATTCTTCTTCTTCCTTCTTGGCATTGAACACCAATTCATCAATGAGACCAATCAGCTGATTGATCTCCGGCTTGCTGATCTGTCCATTAGCACCCAGCTGCTTGCCCTTGCGGCGCATTTCCTCACTGATGAGGGAGGAGAACAGGATAAACGGAATATTGGCATAACGCTGATCCTCACGTACCAGCTTCAGCAGACGATGACCATCCATCTGAGGCATCTCAATATCAGATATAATAACCCGAACCTGATCCTCGATAGGTGCATCCTTGTCGATACCGTCAGACAAATACTTCCAGGCATCGGCACCATTGTTGAAGTCACGAACATACCGGTAGCCGGACTCGTGGAGGGTGGATACCAGCAGCTCACGGAGAAGTGGCGAATCCTCGGCACATACCACATGAACATTATTTCTTTTTGCCTTCACGTCAACGGTGGCATCCTCAAAGGTGGTCAGCTTCTGGTTAATCTCCGGATTGATTTCAGCAATAATAGTCTCGAAATCCAGCAGAAGAATAATCTTCCCTTCCATCTTGATAATACCCACTACCCGGGACTGATCGCCAACCTCCGGGGAAGGCTCCATATTCTTCCAGGAAATACGATGAATACGTGAAACGCTGTCTACAAGGAAACCAATGTTGTAGTTATTAATTTCCGTAACAATGATGTTCTTTGGTTCCTCACCGGTCTGAACATTGAGGCATCTTGGAAGATTAACCAGCGGTATAGCCTTGCCGCGAAGTGTAAACAGACCATCCACATAGGGATGGGCCTGGGGCATCTCCGTAACAGGCGTGCGGGTAATAACCTCACGCACCTTTGCTACGTTAATACCATAATTAACCGCACCAATATTAAACTCAACAATCTCAAACTCGTTAGTACCAGTCTCTAACAGAATACCCTTCTTTTCCTCTGCCATTCAATCGCCCCCATAATATCAATTTTCCCATGGACTACTGCGGGAAACAATCACATCTTAAGCCTAAAAACAGTCATTTCAATGTACAGACTTATCATATATCTTATTATTCGTTATTAATAAACTAATTCCTGCTAACAAACAAAAATATTTATTTTAAATAGGTCCAGCCGTCCCGCTCCTCCACCAGACCATCCCGCATTAGGTGGCCCAATGCCCGTTTAAAGGCGGCCTTGCTGATGTTAAATTTTCCTTTAATGAGCTCCGGTGAGCTGGCATCCGAATAGGGCATTTTTCCATCATGGCACTGAAGGAACATCAGCAGCCTGTCTGCATCAGAGGTCATGGCCCGTTCCTTGGGCTCCCGCATGGAAGCATTCAATCGTCCATCGGGACGGATATAAATAACCCTGGCGGTAATTTCCTCCCCCACCCGCGGACGGTAGGGAGCCTCCTGATGCGGAATAAAGGCAATGTAGCGTTCCGTGGTCAGCATAAATATGCCACTGTCGGTAATGTTATATATGGAACCGGATATTTTCTGCCCCTTGTGTACCCCCTTATCGGCCCTGACTGAGGCCCGGCGTATTTCATCCTCTACCTTCATGGTCACCGCCAGACGGCCTGATTTATCGGTGTACAGCTTGGCCCATACCACCTCACCTACCTGGAGATTGCCCCGCATACCGGCAAAGGGCATAAATATCCCCCGCTCAGCCCCCACATCCAGGAAGGCGCCATCCTTGGACACGTTAATTACCTTCAATCTGGCAATCTGTCCCTCCCGCATTTTAGGCACCCGCATACTGGCGGTCAGCCGGTGCTTGGGGTCCAGGTACAGGAAAACCTTTACCTCGTCCCCCACCTTTACCTCTGAGGTCTGCTGAGTCTTATGAAGAAGAATATCATCATTGGTATTGCCCGTCTCGGCATCCAGGAACAGGCCCATTTCCGATTCACGGACGGCCCTAAGGGTTACAACGGTACTTGGCCCGTATTTTTTGCGCGGTTTTTCCCGTTCCATATCAGCCCTCATATACTGTCAGCTCTGCATCGCCCCAAAGGCTTTCCAGAGAATAATATTCACGGCTGTCCTGAAGGAAAATGTGGGCTACACAATCGCCATAATCCAGCAGAACCCACTCAGCCTCCCTATAGCCCTCACGGTGCAGCATATCGTGACCTGCCTCGTGAAGCTGCTCCTCAATATTATCAGAAATAGCCTTAACCTGGGTGGTGCTGTTGGCGGAGCATACAACAAAGTAATCCGTTGCCGGACTCAGTCCCGTCATGTTCATCAGCACCACATCCCGGGCCTTTTTGTCATCGGCAGCCTTTGCGATTGCATTGGCTAATTCTAATGAAGTTTTGTACAAAATCAATTCCTCCCTGTACTATTTATTCTTCCTGTTCGGGTTGTTCCGGCGGAAAAAGCTCATCCATCAGGGCAGCGGTTTTTTCCTGATTGTATACCCAGCTGCCATCCTTCTGTAATTCACCGGGCAAAACCTTCAATTCCGGCGTGGTGCCCTGCATCCTCGTCAGCAGACTGGCAATGTGCCCCGAATCAAAGGCCTCAATACTTGATTTAACCCGCTTGTCACAAACCTCCACCAGGGCAGGAAGCTTGGCCAGGCTGTCCGGCTCCATCAGCTTATTAATCAACGCCTTCAGGAATTTCTGCTGCCGCATGCTCCGGCCGTAGGCCCCCAAATCATCACTGGCAAATCTGAGATATTTCTGGGCCATATCCCCATCCATATGCTGTATTCCCTTGGGAATATGAATGTAGAGCTCCCCCAGGGGATCCTCATAATTCAAATCATCATCCACATATAGATCAATGCCGCCCATTACATCCACAATGGCTGCCAGCCCGTCTGTATCAATGGCCACGTAATCATGGATTGTTACGCCCCAATTTTTTGATACCGTCTGCTCCATAAGGGGTATTCCCCCATAATAATAGGCGTTGTTCAGGGGCTCAGGCTGATTGCGGCCCTGAATATTTACCCTGGTATATCGCGGAATGGTAATTAATCTGACCTGACCCGTATCATGCTTGAAGCTCATCAGGATAACGGCATCCGTGGATTGGCCCACATCCTCCTTGCCCGGGTCCAGGCCCAGAACCAGAATATTGGTATAGCCATTAAATCTGGGGTCGTAGCTGGCCGCCCGCAACTCCTTGCGCTGCTTGTAGCCGTCGTATATTTCCATGTACACCGCCAGCCGTTGACTGCCCCACTGATATATCTGCATGGACAGCCAGCCTACACCGGTCAGTACCACCATGATAATCACCATGGTCATAAATATACGGCCTATCTTCAAATTCCGCTGACGCCGTTTTATGGCTTTTTTTCTTTTTATTCGTTCTCTTGTTTCGCTATAGGGCTTTTTCCTCATAACTCATACTCATTTCCCGAGCTTTAACAAAATCTCATTTCTGGCAAGAACCGTATCCGGATGAATCAAATGATTTTTCTTCAGCACAAACTCAATGGACCGGGACAGTCCGGCCAAAACCATTTCATCCAGGCTCTCCCTGCGGGCAAGCTCCCTCAGATAGTCCACTGCCGGATAATCCCTGGCCGGTTCAATCATATCGGCAAAATAAATAATCTTGTCCAAATCGGTCATATTGGCCCCGCCCACCGTATGGCGATAAATGGCCTGGGCAATTTCACCATCATCCACATCGTATTCTTCCCTGATAAGCTGGGCCCCTACATAGCCATGTAACAGCAGGGGCATGGCTTGCTCCACCTCGCCGTAGGCAATCCCCCGCTTATCCGCCTCAGCTATCAGCTGCTCATTGGTATACTGCCGGGCGCAGTCATGGAGCAGCCCGGCAATTTTTGCCTTATTTACATCTACGTCAAACCGCTTTGCCAGATACACTGCTGACTCAGCCACCCCTACCGAGTGAATAAATCGGCTGTCCTTTAGCCGCGATTGCAGCTTATCCTTCATCTCATCATAAGTCATATCAATGCCATACCCATTCATATCACAAAGAGGACACCGTAAGACGATATCCCCCTTTGCCGGTCTTTATCCTTTATATAGGCCCTCCTTGTAAATATACTGCTCCACACAGGATGGCACAATATATTTTATGGAATAACCCTTTTTTATACGATTTCTTATATCCGTGGAGGATATCTCCAGCTCCGGTGTTTCCAGGCGGTGAATTTTCCGCTGTCCCAGCTCACCGAAGGATTCCTTGATCTGATTTACATCAGGCACACAGCCCTGACGGGAGGCGCCGATGAAATGACACATTCCCAGCAGCTCATCTATACGGTCCCAGGTGTGAATTTCCTGGATAGCATCTGCCCCGGTGATAAAATAAAATTCCGTTCCCTTGCCATACTGGGTTATAAGCTGGGAAATGGTATCTATCGTATAGGAGGGACCGGAACGGTTCATTTCGATATCCGATACCTCAAAATTGGGGTTGGAGCAGGTGGCCAGCACAGTCATAACATACCGGTGCTTGGCCATGGTCACATGCTGCTGCTGCTTATGGGGAGGCATAGCCGCCGGTATAAAAATAACCTTATCCAAATTATACTCGTCACGAACGGCTTCAGCCGTCATCAAATGGCCTACATGAATCGGGTCAAAGGTACCACCCAAGATACCTACACGCTTTTTTTTACCCATAATACGCTCCTAGAACAAACTAACCAGATAAATTGCTACGATACAAACAATAACTATTATAGCAATTCCCCGGCCATAATCCAATATGTCATGCCGTCCTTTTTTTGTAGCCCAATATTGGGCCATGGTTTTTACATAGCCCCCCACCAATTTAATCAACGGATTTGTCCATCCCCGTTAATAAGGTACTTGGTACTGGTCAGGGCCACCAATCCCATTGGACCCCGGGCGTGAAGCTTCTGGGTACTGATGCCGATTTCCGCCCCAAAGCCGAATTCACAGCCGTCGGTAAACCGGGTGGAGGCATTTACGTAAACGGAGGAAGCGTTAACCCGACGCTGGAACAGCCGGGAATTAGTCAGGCTTTCGGTGACTATGGTCTCCGAATGACCTGTATTATACCGGTTAATATGCTCAATGGCCTCATTGACATCAGCCACCACCTTCACCGACAAAATTAAATCACCATATTCGGTGCTCCAGTCCTCCTCCCGGGCAGGGACCACATCAGGCAAAACGTCCAAGGTCTCGGCACAGCCCCGCAATTCCGTATTGTGAGCCTTCATGGCCCTGGCCAATTTAGGCAGGAAGTCCCTGGCTATATCCCGGTGCACCAGCAGGGTCTCCATGGCATTGCATACCGATGGACGGCTGGTCTTGGCATTTACCGCAATGTTAATTGCCATATCAAGGTCGGCACTCTTATCCACATAAGTATGACACACTCCAGTGCCGGTTTCAATAACCGGTACTGTACTATTTTCCACCACGGTTTTAATAAGTCCTGCGCCCCCCCGGGGAATAATTACATCCAGATACTTGTTGAGTCTGAGCATTATATTAACCGCTTCCCGGTCCACCACGTCCACAAACTGAATGGCCCCCTCCGGAATTCCCGCTCCATAGGCGGCCTTCTGAAGCAGCTCTATAATGGCAATATTGGAGTTAATGGCCTCTGAACCGCCCCGAAGAATAACGGCATTACCGGATTTCAGGCAAAGACCGGCCGCATCGGAGGTAACATTGGGACGGGCCTCGTAAATCATGCCCACCACCCCCAGGGGCACCCGTACCCGACGGATTTCCAGGCCGTTGGGGCGAATGGTGGAATAATCCCCCTCCCCCACAGGATCAGGCAGGGCGGCGGCCTGACGCAGGCCATCAGCCATTCCCGCAATCCGCTCATCAGTCAGGAGCAGCCGGTCCAGATATGATTTTTTCACGCCCTTATCCTCAGCCATAGCCATATCCTTCTGATTGGCTGCGATAATGACCTTCCCCTGCTTCTCCAGCATATCGGCCATAGCCAGCAGGGCTTTATTTTTGGTATCCGTTGACACCATTGCCATGGCATCGGCGGCCCTCATGGCGGCCTCCGCCTTTGATACCATAATTTCCTGTAAATTCATACCATTACCTCCCCTACCCATTGTCAAATCATCAAAACCATATTATCCCGGTGTATAACCTCATCACGGTCATTGCTTGGAAGCAGCTTCCTGAATTCATCGGTTTTCATGCCCTTGATCAGCTCAATATCCTCATGGCGGAAATTCACCACACCCCGGGCAATCTCCTGATAATCCTCAGTCAAAACCCGCACCGTATCACCTGGAGCATAATCCCCGGCCGACTGCCGGATACCGGCGGCCAGCAGGCTGGAGCCTGACCTGAGGGCCCTTACACAGCCTCCGTCCACCACCAGGTCACCGCTGATGCGCTTGCCAAAGGCCAGCCAGCTCTTTCTGGCCTTCAAATGGGCCTCCTTAGGCGGAAATACCGTTCCCACCTGTTCCCCGTCAATAATCCGGCGAATTATGCCCTTTTCCCCACCGGAGGCGATACACATGGTCACCCCGGAGGCCGTGGCAATTTTGGCTGCCTCAATCTTGGTGGACATGCCCCCTGTACCCATACTCGACCCGGCACCACCGGCAATCTGCTCAATATGGGGGGTTATTTCCCTTATTTCCTCGATAAGGGTAGCCGACGGATCCTTGGCGGGATTACCTGTATAGACGCCGTCAATATCCGACAGGATTATCAGCAAATCGGCATCCACCAGGGCCGCCACCATGGCCGACAGATTATCATTGTCGCCGATTTTTACCTCATCCACCGCCACCGCGTCATTCTCGTTGATAACCGGTATAACACCCATCTTCAGCATGGTTAAAAGAGTATTCCGGGAGTTATTGTACTGCTTGTGCTGTACATAATTATCCCTGGTGAGCAGCACCTGACCGGCTACCTGGCCATATTCGGCAAAGAGCTTATCGTAGATATGCATAAGCATCCCCTGACCGACGGCCGCCAAGGCCTGCTTTTCCTTTACCCCTGAGGGACGCTCACCAAGGCCCATACGAACCACACCGGCCCCAATGGCCCCGGAGGATACCAAAATAACCTCCTTGCCCTGACTGGACAAATCCGCCAGCTCGCGAACCAGCTGCTCTATTCTATATAAGTTTAGCTTACCATTGCCATACAGCAGGGTACTGGTCCCCACCTTTACCACTATGCGGCCGGCATTTTTTATATGCTCACGCGTCTCCATAACCTAAACCCCTTCTCAAAATACACAGGCGTCATCCTTACCACAGCCCGGGAATTATTCGCCATAGCCCAGGCTCTCCATCAAAATATGGGCTCCTTTATTGCAGCCATATCATTTAGGCAGCTCAATCCTTGGCGAATCAAAATTGCGCCTGAACAAGAGGCCATTATGACCAATTATCTGAACCAAATCCGCATTGGTGCGCTCCGCCAGCATGGTTATGGCTGACTCGGCATCCTCCATACAATTCTGCAAAACCCGGACCTTTACCAGCTCCCGCTTCTTGATGGCCTCAGCTGCTGACTGAACCACCGTAGGGCTTACCCCCTCCTTGCCAATCATCACCACCGGCTCCATGGTCATGCCCATAGAGCGCAAAAACCGCTTCTGCTTGCCGGTCAATGTATTTTTTATCATATAATATTTACTCCTTAATCACGATATTCAAATTCCATGTCGCCAATTCTTACGGTATTGCCTTCCTTGATTCCCCGCTCAATAAGCTTCTTGTCAATACCCTTTATGCGCCAGATATACTGGAACCGTCTGATGGCCTCATCATTGCCAAAATTGGTCATGGCCACCAGCTTGTTCAGGGACTTGCTGCTAACGATAAAGTCCCCGGCATCATTGCGGGTGATGGTTACCTTGTCCGGGTCCTCCTCCTGGGCGTCGTATACCTTTACGCCCTCTTCCACATCCGGCTCCTCCACGTATTCATCCAGCACCTGGGCCACCCGCTGAATAAGCTCCCGGGTGCCCTGATGGGTAGCCGCGGAAATAGGGAAAATTTCTATGCCCTCCTTCTCCGCCAGCTCCTTCAGCCGCTCAAAATTTGCCTGGGCCCCGGGCAAATCCATTTTATTGGCCGCCAATATCTGTGGGCGTCTGGCAATTTTCTCGCTATATATCTTAAGCTCCTTATTTATCTTGTAATAATCCTCCACCGGGTCACGGCCCTCCACGCCGGAGGCATCCACTATATGGATAATAACCTTGGTGCGTTCCACATGACGGAGAAAATCGTGGCCAAGGCCCACTCCCTCCGAGGCGCCATCAATAAGACCTGGAATATCGGCCATTACAAAGGTACGTTCATCGTCAATATCCCCCACATTCACCACCCCAAGGACAGGGGTGATAGTGGTAAAATGATACTCGGCAATCTCAGGCCGGGCAGCCGAAACCGCTGCCACCAGACTGGACTTCCCCACACTGGGATAGCCCACAAGGCCCACATCAGCCAGCAGCTTCAATTCCAATATAAGGTTCCGGCTTTCCCCCGGCTCACCTAATTCGGCAAAGGTAGGGGCCCGGTTGGCACTGTTGGCAAACTTGGCGTTGCCCCGTCCCCCACGGCCCCCCTTGGCGATTACTGCCTCCTGACCGATTTCCGTAAGATCTGCCAAAATTTCTCCAGTATCAGCATCCTTAACCAAAGTACCCTGGGGCACCTTCACAATGCATGGCGGTGCATTATGGCCGTACTGGTTCTTAATATCCCCATTTTCACCATTTTTGCCCTGGAATTTCCTGTGATAACGGAAATCCAGCAGAGTATTCATATTATTATCTACAACAAATACAATATCGGCACCACGGCCTCCATCACCGCCGGATGGCCCACCCTTGGCCACAAATTTTTCCCGGCGAAAGGCTGACTTCCCGTTACCGCCGTTACCGGCAATAACCTTGATTGTGGTTCTATCTATAAACTGCATAAGCTCCTCCTGTATTATCTGCAAGCCCTCCCCTTGGGGAAGCTGTCTGTCTCCGGCAGGTCATTAGGTCAAATTCAAGTGATGTATAAAAAGCTGGTATTGTATCCAATGCCAGCTTTTTATACATTACTCTTTTAACTGTGAAATCTTAGTGACTCAAACCCAAAAGCCGGAGATGAGCTTTAGATTTCGTGTAATGGCTGATGAAAGCCTCTATGCTTTCATCCTGCTAATACCATAAATAATAAAATATACCTGCGTCTATGTAAAGACGCAGGTATTTTCTACTGATTACATAGCAGCTTCTTCCACTGCATAAACGCTAACCTGACGGTTATAACGACCCTTGCGCTCGAAGGCTACACGGCCATCAATCTTAGCAAATAAAGTATCGTCCTTACCAATACCAACGTTGGTACCTGGGTGGAAATGGGTTCCACGCTGACGAACCAGAATACTGCCTGCAGTTACAACGGTGCCAGCCTGTTCCTTGACACCAAGGCGCTTTGCCTCAGAGTCACGGCCATTACGGGTGCTGGACACACCCTTCTTATGTGCGAAAAGCTGTAAATCAAAAGTGAACATTAACATTACACCTCCTGATCCTGTTGAATCTCTAAAATGTGCACAGGGGTGAGATCATTCTCTCGGCTTCCTTCATCATGGATGTCATAAAGTCCGATAAGCATTGTCTCCAATAGTGCATCAGTTATATCATCGAGGTCAGTAGTAAGCCTTACCTGTAAGTCACCTGGCGCAACCCTATAATTAATATAAGCAGATAACCTATCCAGATCCTTCTCGGATAGATTATGAAGCCGCATGAAGTGCTCACCCAAGCCCTTTAAAGTAGTCTGTGCCAAGGCGGAAACACCGGCACACACAATACTGCTGCCCCGCTGGCCATAGTGACCGGAAACGGTGTAGCCGTATATTCTTCCCTCTTTATTACGGTAAACGGTGATATTTATTCCACCATCCACCCTCTGTCTGTCTCGTCTCATAGGAAATACCAACAACAATAAATACCATACAACGACCAACAGAACTAAAAGTCATTGCTTACGATTAGGCCTCGATCTTCTCGATAACAACCTTGGTAAATGGCTGACGATGGCCCTGACGCTTGCGGTAGTTGGACTTAGCCTTGTACTTGAAGACCAAAATCTTCTTGTCCTTGCCCTGAGCCTCTACCTTGGCAGTAACCTTCGCACCCTCAACAACTGGCTTGCCTACAACGACCTCGTTATCCTTTACAACAGTCAGAACCTGATCAAAGGTAACAGCCTCGCCCTCAGCAGCCTCAAGCTTCTCAACAGTAATAACATCGCCCTCAGCAACCTTATACTGCTTGCCACCAGTCTTGATAATTGCGTACATTCATTTACACCTCCCTATAATTTACTCGCCAATTACGGTACAGCCAACGCTGTTTTAAGAACCTCACTGTGCGGTTTGGGAAAGCGCATACCTATTGCGCTTACGTTTAAATATACTACCATAAAGCATATTCTTAGTCAATAAAAAAATAGCATGAAAACCTTAAAAAATTCCATGCTATTTAATATCTGATTAAACGAAAATATACTTCAATACGAAGATAAATGCCAGCACATACATAAATGGACTTATGGATTTCTTTCTGAACTCACCGGAAAGAACATTAATTACCACATAGGAAATGAAGCCCATGGCAATACCCTCAGAAATGGAATACATAAATACCATGGTTACAGTGGAAATATACGCCGGGAAGGCCTCAGTAATATTGGTGAAGTCCACCTTGGTAAGGCTGCTGACCATCAGAAAGCCCACCACAATCAGGGCAGGGGCCGTTGCAAAGGCCGGAATAGTCAGGAACAAGGGGGCCATAAACAGACTCAAAACGAAGAGAACGGCCACAGTCCAGGCTGTAAGTCCGGTACGTCCACCGGCACTGACACCAGCCGAGCTTTCAACGTAGGTGGAAACAGTGGAGGTACCCAAAACAGCACCCACGGAGGTAGCCAGGGAATCAGCCAACAGGGCTCCCTTAATCTTTGGCAGACGACCGTTTTCGTCCAAAAGATCCGCCTTGGAGGCAACCCCGATAAGAGTGCCGATGGTATCAAACAGGTCTACGAACATAAAGGCCAAAATTACTGTCAGGAAATTAAAGCTCCAAATACCGGAGAAATCCACCTGCATCAGGGTTGGCGAAAGGTCAGGAATACTTATTCCCCTGGAAAAATCCGGAATAGTAGAGAACATACCCAGCTCAGGATTTGGAATGTAGAGACCGGTAACCTCACAGATAATACCCAAAATCCAGGTTACGAGAATTCCCCAAAGAATATCTCCAGGAATTCTTTTATGAATAAATACCGCAATAATCAAAATACCCACCAGGGCCAGTACAGCCCCCATTCCGGTGGTATAGAAGCTGCCGTCAGCCAGTGAGGATTTAAAGGGATAAATAGTAACCAAGGTGGCACTGTCCACAACCAGCTTGGCACTCTGCATACCGATGAAGGCGATGAACAAGCCAATACCAGCCGTAACACCCAGCTTCAGGTTGGTTGGTACACAGTTAAAAATTGCCTCTCTCACATTTGTTAAAGAAAGAATAAGAAAGATAATACCCTCAATAAAAACTGCGGCCAATGCCACCTGCCAGGGATAGCCCATAGCACCGCACACAGTAAATGCAAAGAAGGCATTTAAGCCCATACCTGGGGCCAGGGCAAAGGGATAGTTGGCAAGGACTGCCATTAAGATAGTACCAATAGCAGAACCAATAGCTGTTGCCACAAACACAGCACCGGCATCCATACCTGTAGTGGACAAAATGCCAGGATTTACAGCCAAGATGTAAGCCATTGTCATAAAGGTAGTAAGGCCAGCCACCAGCTCCGTGCGGACCGTGGTACCATGTTCCCTTAAATGAAACAGCTTCTCGAGAGTTTCACTCATTTTTCATCCTCCTAAGTATAATACTGAGCTCCGTGCAAAATCATATTTCGCACTACGCCCTTACAACGAAATCTAAAGCTCTTCTGCATCCTTCGGAT
>NZ_CAMYWM010000058.1 GCF_947302755.1 uncultured Anaerovibrio sp. | reverse complement strand
GTTTCCCTTTCAGGACTAGCTTCGCGTCGCCCTTACAGGACTAGCTGCGCGTCGCACGAGGCGGTCAGTGTCAGCTACTCAGCTTCGACTATTGTCTTGCTTTGTAGGACACTTTCGCATGGGACGTATTAACAAAGCATCGTTGCTGCTTTGATACGTCCGCACTGGGAGATATGCTCGCCAGCTGTTGTAGTTTGTTTTCCCCCACCTAAAGAGGTGGGGGACATCTTAAAGCTCGTTATATAAATGCATGGAAGCGTTGTTTGTTATCCTTTGGGAGAAGGGGATAACCAAAGGAGGTCTGTTTATGGATAGTAATACTTCAGTCTCTAAAGTCGGCAATCGTGATTCCGGTTATTTATTTGAATTTCGTAACGACGGTGTTTATTTGACTGTATTTGAGTCATTGGAGCCGGGCATTCAATTTGAATTATCGGATATGCGTCAGATATTAAATGAATTCAGCGTTGATGATTACAATCTGGAGCTTTTGGCCAGGTTGGTACGTGAGCAGTCCGGAATTCCCACAAAAATATCCGACAGCTTTGTGGTGCCCCAAAATTATAAATCAGATGAACATAAGGGAAGTACTGATATTCAGCTTACAACGGACGAATTAAATGAAAATCGGGACTATGGCGGCATTTTTGTGGATGTGTCCAGGGACAAGCTGGAGGTTACGGTCAGATTTGATATTAGGGATAATCAGGCAATTCCTACAGTGGAAATGATAAAGGAAGCCTTGGCTATAAAAAATATTGTTTTTGGTTTGGATGAAGAGGCCATAAAGGAAGCGGCCCAAACAGGCCGTATCACCAAGGTAGCCTTTGGTGTGCCGCCGGAGAATGGTCTGGATGCCCAGATTGTAAAAAAATATGACTTGAGTATTACCGGGCGGCCTGTGGCCGACGAATATGACCGGGTAGATTACAAGAATTTGAATATTTTTATTTTGGCCAAGCGGGGTCAGGTGCTGGCGGAAAGAATACCCCATACTCTGGGAAAGCCGGGCACCAACGTACATGGTGCACCTATACGCCAGAAGCCTGGTAAGCCAAAGCCGGTTCCGGCCGGAAAGAATACCGTAATCAAGGATGAAAATTTTGTGGTTGCGGATATTGACGGGCAGATTGTGGACAGCGGCAATAAGATTAGTGTTGACCCTCATTTGGACATCAGGGGCGATGTGGGAATGGCCACCGGCAATATCGACTTTGTGGGCGGCGTAACGGTGAATGGCAATGTTCAGCTGGGCTTTGAGCTTAAGGCCACCGGTGATATTGAGATAAAGGGCATGATTAGCGGTGGAGACGTTATTGGCCGTAATATCATTGTCAATGGCGGCGTTCAGGGAATGCACCGCGGTAAGGTCCGGGCTGAAAATGATTTCCAGGCTACCTTTGCGGAAAATGCTGATATTGAGGCCGGGGGCAACGTAATCATATCAGATGTTTCGATGCATTCCACCATTCGGGCCGGTCATACCCTTATTGTTGAAGGCAAAAAGGGACTGGTTAATGGTGGCTATTTGGCAGCGGGAGAAGAAATAAGGGCGGTAAATATTGGCAATGCCAGCAATGTGGTTACCCGGCTGGCAGTTGGTGTAAATCCAATGCTCCAGAAGCAGTATCAGACCGTGTTAAAGGAATATAATGATGCCAAAAAGCGCCTTGATCAGGTTACCAAGATGGTAAATACACTGGGAAAGCTGGATATCAGCCAGCTGCCACCGGATAAGGCAGAGCGGTTCAATGCATTGATACGCTCCCAGTTTCCGCTGGCAGGTATTGTAGAGCGTAATGAACGTTTGCTTAAGGAATTGGATGCAGAGCTTCAAAAGATGAAGCGAGGTAAAATTCGGGTAAAGGATACGCTGTATCCGGGAGCCAGATTAAGCATCAACTCCATTATGAAAAATGTTCAGGTGGAGGAAAAGTGCTGTACCCAGTACGTGGAAGATGATTTCATAAAGATAGGACCCTATTGACAATGGAAGGGGGCGTGGGTATGGATTTTAGCCCAATGAATATCAGAATGACTGTGCCTCAATCAGCAGATGTAGGTCAGCTTCAGCATAATATGAATCAGCATGGTGCCGTGGTACATGATTATCAGGCGGTAAAGGACCAGCAGGAGCAGGAGCATCTGCAGCAGCAGGTCCGCAGCAAGGAAGAGGCTGAGGGCCAAAAGATAAAGGATAACCCTGATGAGGAACGGGGAAAGGGCGGCTACAGAGCCAAAAAGCGTAAGGCCCCAACCCTGGAGTCGGACAAGGAGGAGCAGGAACAAGAGCCTGAGAAAATGGCGGTTGATCAATATAGGGGTCACAATATAGATATAAGCTTTTAATCCGCTGTTGACGGATAATATTCAACTAAGTTCAGGTGGAGCTTACAGCTCCACCTGAATAGGTTTACGTTTTATTTTATGGGAGAGTTAGATGACCACTGAGATTTTAGGTTTTTTAATCATTGTTGGGGCAATTATTGTCTTATTGGCCCGCAGACAGCTCCAAAAGGTGGAGGAGGACCCTGAGGTGATGGAGGCTTCTGCCGGAAGACTGCGCTATGAGCTGGAGCAGTCCGCAGATGAAATCATCAATCGCATGGCTGGTCATGTTGATCATTTGGAGGCCTTGCTGCGGGAAGCGGATTATAAGGCGGAGCTGTTGCAGCAGCGTATTGATGAGCTAAAGAGACTTCAGGCCCTTCAGGGCAGTCCCATGCAGGCTCCAACGGGACAAAGGGTGGGGCCGCGGGATATGGGGGCATTGCAGGCCCAAATGGCGGCGGCCGGGTCATCCTCCCCAGCTGAAATTTCAGAGGAGGTATTGTATAAGGCCAATGAGGCAAGGCTTGACTCCTCAATGGAGGACAGGGCCTTTTCACAGCTGTTGGACTCCAATCTGAAAAATCCTGATCTCATGGTACCTGATAATGTGGAATATGCTGATATTTCGGCTTCGGCTAAGGGTATATCAGCAGCTGGTGATACACCGGCTGAGGCCAATACAGGGGAATATTCAGGGGAGCAGCCGGCATACGATGAACCGGAGCCTGACAGTGATATTCCCCAGGAAGCACAGTTGGCCCTGGAGGCCTTTCGGGAGGTTTCCAAAAATTTGGAGGCAGCCCAAAATGATATGGGACTTCACGTGGATATCAGCAGTGAGCCGGAGGATAGCTATATGACCGGCATGGACCATATAGCAGAAGCCCCCGCTCCCCCAAGGGATAAGCAGGAGAATGTAAATATCATTGAGGATCCTGACATTTCCGATAGTGATGATGCTACGGAAATAGCCAGAAAGCTGCTTATTGCAGGGTATACCCCGGAAGAGGTGGGGAAATTTACCGGCTTGGGCATGAATGCCATTGCCCTGCTGCGGCAAATCCACAAGGTTTAAAAAAGAAAAGGAGTATTGGAAATTGGAGAACATGTTACCCATGATTGTTGCCGGTGTTTTTGGACTGCTTTGCGTAATGGGCGTAATTTATGTAAAGGTGTCTGACCGGGAGCTTATACAGGAAAAGGACGAGGGAATAAAGACCCTGAACGGCGAAATGCAGAAGCGGGCCCAGGAAATTGAGGCCCTGGAGGAAGAGATACGGGAGCTGAACCGAAATAAGGAAATCCTGGATTATGTAAAAGTAAAGTATCCGGTTATTGGTGACCTGATTAAAAGGGAGCATATGGAGGAGGGTACAGTTGTAAAACGGGATGAAGCCTACAATGATTATCAGCATGCCCTGGAGAATTTTCGGCCAGCCACTGAGTACGAGGCTGAGATACAAAAATTAAAGGACGAGCTGTATGTGGAAAAGATGGAGGGAGAGTATCTCACCGTATTCAGAAATATCATTATCCGCAACAGTGAAAAGCTGACTGATGAGGTGGTAGTAAATAAAAGCTATAATTATGACCGGGCCATAAAGGGTGAGCCGGGTCATGCTGCCGGCTTTGATATCGATATTGATATCCTCAAGGGCGATATTAAAAAGTATCAGCATAAAATGGAGGATAAATAAGACAATATTAAAAGGGACTGTCCCCTATGATGATTTTTCATCAGTGGGCAGTCCCTTTTTTACAGCTAAAGATATATTAAACAGGTCAAAAATGGAAATAATTCATCATCTTCATGGTGATAGCCTTTGCCTCATCCTCCTTATGCCGGAGAAGATATTTCAATGAGCCGTAAAAGAAGAAGGAATTTACCGGAAGATACCGCTTGCGTTTTTTAAAATTGGCCCAGTAGATAAGCTTATCAAAGATAATAGCGTAGTCCTCCTCAGTGGCATTGTATTTCTTTATGAGACCCTTTAAGCGGAAATCATTGCAGGCGTACTGATACATTCTGGCAATGAGCTCCTCCCTGGATATGGTCTGGTAATCATAGAAGCCAAGAATAAGCTCGTTGATGACGTTGTCTCTTTTTAAAATGCGGACCATGGCCAGCAAAAAGGCGATAATCAGGGCCATGAGACAGGCATAGGATATAATGTTTGCAATCATGACAATAGGCCTCTCCTTATGGGATAAATATCAGCTCGGCCAACAGGGGATAACCTGCTTCCCTGAGGCTGGAGCGGAACCGCTCAATACGGCCCACCACCGGGGCCATGTGCAGGCGTATCCAAAATCTTGGCATTACAAAGTGCTGGCTGCCAAAGATCGGAATGCGGTTCATGGTATAGGGGTCATCACCCTGGCGTACATAATCATTATAAACTGTAAAGCCCCCCTTGTAGCCGGCCTTTTTAACCTCAGAAAGGACCTGCTGGTTATAAAAGCCGCCGGGATAGGCAATAAATTCACAGAATTTAAAGGACTTCCATTCGACGGCCAGCTTGCCCCCTACCAGCTGATTTACCAATTCGTCATGGGTCAGGGGAGTCAGCTCAAAGTGGCTTAGGGTATGACTGCCCATATAAAGCTTATTTTCGCTCATTTCATATACCTGCTTCCAATTTAGGTAATTGTCAAAGCGTTCCATATAATCGGAGACCAGAAAAATACTGGCTTTCATGTTATGCTCCTTCAAAATGGGATATGCGTATTCGTAATTATCGGCATAGCCATCATCAAAGGTGATAAGTACAGGCTTGTCAGGCAGCTGGGTACCATTTACCAAAAAGTCATGGAGCTCCTCCGGGGAAATGGTAGTGTAGCCGTTGGCATCCAAATATTCAATTTGGGCGGCAAAGTTATCCAGGGGTACTGTCAGAGGGTTTTTCTCCACGGGATTAACCTGGTGATAGTTCAGTACAGGAATGCCCCCATAACTTTCCCTGATATTCCACAGGCATATAACCAGGAAAAAAGAAAAAATAATATAGGCAATGGTAAGTATTCTGCTTTTACTGTTCAACTTTCCGAACAATCCTTTCATATCTATATATAGCATAAAAAAGAGTCACTAAAAAATATTGTAATACCCTATATATTCATTGTCAAATGAGGAGAAAAAATGGATTGGTAAAATAGTAATCCCGCTGTATAAAAAATACTTGCCTCTTCTAATTTACTATGATTAAATAAAGATTGGACTATAGAGTTGAAAGGAAGCATTCAATAGAATGAACAGAAATGATTTGTGTTGGTGTGGCAGTGGATTAAAATATAAGAAATGTCATTTGGATTTTGATGAACGGATTGAGTCATACAGGTATGATGTCTTTAAATCCCAATGCAAGCCGCCCCACGATATTATATTAACTCCCGGAGATATTCAGGGTATCAAAAAAAGTGGTGTAATTAATGATGCGGCCCTTGATTTGGCCGGCAGTATGGTGGAGCCGGGGCAAAATACCGGGGCTATTGATGAGGCAGTCAGGGAATTTATTGAAAAAAATGGGGGTATACCGGCCTGCCTGAATTACGAGGGCTTCCCCAAAAGTATATGTATTTCCATCAATGAAGTGGTTTGTCATGGCATTCCCTCCAAAAAAAACATATTAAAGGAAGGGGATATCGTAAATATTGATATCACCACTATTTTGGATGGCTATTATGCTGATGCCTCCCGTATGTTTATTGTGGGCGGCCATACTACTCCTGAGGCGGAGAAGCTGGTGCGGGTAGCCAAGGAATGTATGGAGCTGGGCATCGAGGCCGTAAAGCCCTGGGGCTGGCTGGGGGATGTGGGAGCAGCCGTAAACGCCCATGCAAAGGCCAACGGCTATTCCGTTGTTACTGAGCTGGGGGGCCATGGAGTAGGGAAGGATTTCCATGTGGAGCCCTTTGTGCCCCATGTGGGGCAGCCTGGCACGGGAATGCTTTTGGTGCCTGGCATGGTGTTTACCGTTGAGCCCATGATTAACGCCGGGCGGTACAAGGTTACTGTGGACAAGAAGGATGGCTGGACAGTTCGGACGAAGGATGGTTCCCTGTCTGCCCAGTGGGAAAAGACCATATTGGTTACTGAAACCGGTACAGAGGTACTGTCCAGCTGATAATTAATCCTTTGGCTCCCATGGGGGAGCTGGCCGCCGGGCTTGAGGGAGTAAATCAGTGTGGAATAAATATACCCCATTCCCTTGGCTCCCTTGGAGGAGCTGGCCGCCGGGCCTGAGGGGGTAAATCAGTGTGGAGATATTATTGTAGGGAGGAATGGATTTGCGGGGATTACGTGGGGCTACTACTGTAGAGGAAAATACCGCCCAGGCAATCTGGGCTGCAACCCAGGAGGTTGTCAGCGAGATGCTGAAAAGGAATAATGTGAAGCCGGAGGATATTGGGGCAGCAATTTTCAGTGCCACTGAGGATATAACAGCTGCCTTCCCGGCCTCCGGTGCCAGAAAGCTGCCTGGCTTTGATGCCGTTCCGCTGTTTGATGCCCGCCAGATGAATGTGGAGGGGGCCATGGAACGCTGTATAAGGGTTCTTCTGTTGGTGGATACCGACCTGAAGCAGCGGGAAATCAACCATGTTTTTTTAGGCAAGGCTGCCAGTCTGCGTCCGGACCTGACAGGTACGGGGAGGTAGTCAGGCCTTGCAATTCTCGAAAAATCAGAATACCAGCTCGTGGCTCCCGGAGGGAGCTGGCCGCCGGCCTGAGGTGGTAATTCAGCATTTCTGAAAAAATAGACAGGAGGAAATATTTATGAATGAAATTATTGCTACCAACAATGCCCCAGGGGCCATTGGCCCATATTCCCAGGCAGTAAAGACTGCCGGCGGCATGCTGTTTGTTTCCGGTCAGATTCCCCTGGTTCCGGCTACCGGTGCTGTTGTGGAGGGCGGCATTGTGGAGCAGACCACCCAGGTTCTGGACAACCTCAAGGAGATTGTTGCCGCAGCAGGCTACAGCCTCTCTGATGTGGTAAAGACCACCGTCTATATTACCAACATGGAAGACTTCGGCAGGGTAAATGAAATTTACGGCAAATATTTCACCGAAAATTGCCCGGCCCGGGTATGCGTTGAGGTCAGCCGGCTGCCTAAGGATGTTCTGGTTGAGATAGATGTAATAGCCTCCAAATAATGTATGGGTAATGTTTTGCTGTAAGGAGTGGGTTTAGTTGAATAATGTAGAAAAAAATAGCATAAATGCTATCCGCGTGTTGGCGGCGGAAATGATTCAGAAGGCCAAGTCCGGTCATCCGGGACTGCCAATGGGTTGTGCCCCTATTGTCTATGAGCTGTGGGGCAAGCATATGAACCATAATGGAAAAAATCCTAAGTGGGCCAATCGGGACAGATTTGTTCTTTCCGGTGGTCATGGCTCTGCCATGCTGTATGCCCTGCTGCATCTCTTTGGCTATGGCCTGACGGTGGAGGATTTAAAGAATTTCCGTCAATTGGACTCCCTTACACCGGGGCATCCTGAATATGGTCATACTGTAGGCGTGGAGGCTACCACCGGCCCATTGGGCGCAGGGATGGCCATGGCTGTAGGTATGGCTATGGCAGAGTGCCATTTGGCTGCTGAATTCAACAAGCCGGGCTATGATGTGGTGGACCATTATACCTTTGTATTGGGCGGCGATGGCTGTCTTATGGAGGGTATTTCCTCTGAGGCCTTCTCCCTGGCCGGTACCTTGGGTCTGTCCAAATTGATTGTTATTTATGACAGCAACCGCATTTCCATTGAAGGCAGCACGGATCTTGCCTTCACTGAGGATGTTATGAAGCGCATGGAGGCCTTCGGCTTCCAGACCATCGATGTGGCTGATGGTAATGATTGCGGGGCTATTGGCAAGGCTATTGAGGAGGCCAAGAGGGATACGGCCCGTCCATCCTTTATACGGGTACATACGGAAATCGGCTACGGCTGTCCGGCCAAGCAGGGGAAGGCCAGTGCCCATGGTGAGCCATTGGGTGAGGAAAATCTCCAGGCCACCAAGGAAAATCTTCAGTGGCCGGAGAATACAGCCTTTAAGGTTCCTGATAAGGTCTATGCTGATTACAGGGAGCTGGCCAGCAAGGGGGAACAGGCTGAGGCTGAATGGAATAAGCTCTTCGTCGCCTACTGCGCCAATTTCCCGGAGGAGGCCAAACGCTGGGAGAAATTCCATTCTCCGGTGGATGCTGATGCCCTCCTTAAAAATGAGGAATTCTGGGCCAGAAATGACAAACCAACGGCCAGCCGGGCTCTGTCCGGTAATCTCATCAATAAGCTGAACGGTATTTTGCCAAATATGTTCGGGGGCAGTGCGGATCTGGCTCCTTCCAATAAAACTGAAATGAAGGGTGAGTCCTTCTTTGGCAAGGATAATTATGCCGGCAAGAATATTCACTTCGGTGTACGGGAGCTGGCCATGAGTGCCATTGCCAACGGTATTACCCTTCACGGCGGATTGCGGACCTATATCGGCACCTTCTTTGTATTCTCCGATTATTTGAAGCCAATGATTAGACTGGCTGCCCTGATGGGCCTGCCGGTTACCTACGTGCTGACCCATGACAGTATCGGCGTAGGAGAGGACGGACCTACCCATGAGCCAGTTGAGCAGCTGGCTATGCTGAGAAGCCTGCCAAATATTAACGTGTTCCGTCCGGCTGATGACAGGGAAACGGCTGTGGCCTGGTACAGTGCTGTTACCAGCACCAAGACCCCTACGGCCCTGGTTCTCACCCGCCAGAATTTGACTCCCCTTTCCGGCAGCAGCAAGGAAGCCATGAAGGGCGGTTATGTAATCGCCGACTCCTCCGGGGAAACTCCTGAGGGAATTATTATTGCCACCGGCTCCGAGGTGGCCCTGGCCATTGAGGCCAAGGAACTCCTGAAGAAGGAGGGCGTGGATGTACGGGTGGTATCCATGCCATGTATGGATATCTTTGAACAGCAGAGCGATGAATACAAGGAGAAAATCCTTCCCAAGAAGGTTCGGGCAAGAGTGGCTGTTGAGGCTGGCCGGGACTTCGGCTGGGGCAGGTACGTGGGGCTGGATGGCGCAACGGTATGCATGAACTCCTTTGGGGCATCGGCACCGGCTGCCAAGCTCTTTGAAAAATTTGGCTTTACCAAGGAAAATGTTGCTGAGGCAATGCGAAAGGTAATGGCCGGACTTAAATAATATTCAGGTCTAACAGAAAATAATACTAAGGCATAACAGAAAATAATATTCGGGCCTAATAGAAAATAAAAATCGGACTGACCAATGCTTCAGTCCGATTTTTTGTTTTTCAATTTTAACCATAGGGAACAAAAAAATTTTAGTAAATTTTATTGAAATAATGTGCATAAGTGAATGAAAAAAAGTCAAAAATGAGTATATGTTGGTTATGTGTGCCAGAAAAAACAAGTGGTGTACAGCTAAGATATACACATGTACACAGCCTGTGATATTGGTGTAACTTATGACACACCAGACTGCGTGTACAAGAAAAGCCTAGAAAAATAAAGTGTTGACATTGATTTTAGGGGGTGTTAAAATACCTTTGTGCCTAGGGTAAGAGGATTTCCATTTATAGGAGTGAAGCCTATGCAGCTGGATGAATTGAAGAGGGCAGAGCATGTTACCGGTATCAAACAAGTAACCAAAGCCGTCAACAAAAATCAGGTTGTGTTCGTATTTCTGGGATCAAATGCAGAGGGCAGGGTTACAGAACCATTAAAAAGCCTCTGCAATGACAAAGGGGTTCCCGTTGAAGCAGAATATACCATGGAGGAGCTTGGCAAGGCCTGCTCCATCGGGGTAAAGGCTGCTGCGGTGGCAGTTCTCAGATAGACACTATCGTTAAAAAAATTATACTGTCTGCAAAGTGATGACCTCATCCGTCAGCCTGTGGGCTGCCACCTTTCCCAGAGGGGGAAGGCACGGACAGTGTGATTTTTTAATAAATACTAAATACTCAATTTGAAGGAAGGAGGTGCATGTATGCCTACAATTAATCAGTTAGTTCGCAAGAGCAGACAGAGCATGCAGGATAAATCTACAGCACCGGCATTAAAGAATTGCCCACAGAAACGTGGCGTTTGCACAAGAGTTTACACTACAACTCCTAAGAAACCAAACTCCGCATTACGTAAGGTTGCCCGTGTTCGTTTGACAAATAGCATTGAAGTAACCGCATACATTCCAGGCATTGGCCATAATCTGCAGGAACATAGCGTTGTTTTGATCAGAGGCGGACGTGTTAAGGATTTACCAGGTGTACGTTATCACATTGTTCGTGGTTCCCTGGATACCGCTGGTGTTCAGGATCGTGCTCAGGGCAGATCCAAGTACGGTGCTAAGCGCGCTAAGGCTAAGAAAGCATAAGCAGCAGGAAAACAATTCTAAAGACTGAAGATTATGGAAGGAGGCAAAAACAGATGCCAAGAAAAGGTTCAGTACCTAAGCGTGACGTGTTACCGGATCCAGTGTATCATTCCAAGATCGTCACTAAGTTCATCAACAAGGTAATGCTTTCTGGTAAGAAGGGCGTTGCTGAAAGAGTAGTATACGATGCATTTGAAATTATTCGTTCCAAGACCGGCCAGGATCCACTGGAGGTTTTTGAGACTGCATTGAAGAATGTTATGCCAGTTCTGGAGGTTCGTGCCCGCCGTGTGGGTGGTGCCAACTACCAGGTTCCGGTAGAGGTTCGTCCTGACCGTCGCATGACCCTGGGTATCCGTTGGACTGTAAACTACGCAAGACTGCGTGGCGAGAAGACCATGGATGAGAGACTTGCCGGCGAGCTGATGGATGCAGCCAACAACACTGGCGCAGCAATCAAGAAGAAGGAAGATACCCACAAGATGGCTGAGGCCAACAAGGCTTTTGCCCATTATCGTTGGTAATCTTCTAATAGAAGTAAAGTTTAAGGAGCGATATACAAGTGGCAAGAGAGTATAGTCTCGAAAAGACTCGCAATATCGGTATCATGGCTCATATCGATGCCGGTAAGACAACCACTACTGAGCGTATCCTCTTCTATACAGGTGTCAACCACAAGATTGGTGAGGTTCATGAGGGCGCAGCTACCATGGACTGGATGGAACAGGAGCAGGAGCGTGGTATTACCATTACTTCCGCTGCAACCACTTGCCATTGGAAGGAACATCGTATCAATATTATTGATACCCCAGGCCACGTTGACTTCACTGTAGAGGTAGAGCGTTCTCTGAGAGTTTTGGACGGTGCTGTGGCAGTATTGACTGCCCGCGGCGGCGTTGAGCCTCAGACTGAGACCGTATGGCGTCAGGCTGAGAAATATAGCGTACCACGTATGGCTTATGTAAATAAGATGGATATTACTGGTGCGGATTTCTATAACGTAATCAATATGATGCATGAGCGTCTCCAGGCCAATGCAGTTGCAATCCAGCTGCCAATCGGTGCTGAGGACGATTTCCAGGGCATCATTGACCTGATTAAGATGGAAGCTATCATTTACGAGGACGACCTTGGCAAGGTAGCTGACGAAGTGGAAATTCCTGCTGATTTGAAGGATAAGGCTGAGGAGTATCGTGAGATTCTCATGGAGGCCCTTTCCGACTTCGATGATGAATTTGCAATGAAGTACCTTGAGGGTGAGGAAATTTCCGAGGAGGAGATTAAGGCCGTAATCCGTAAGGCTACCATAGCTTGTAAGATGTGCCCTGTTACCTGCGGTACCTCTTATCGTAACAAGGGCGTACAGCCTATGCTGGATGCTGTTGTTGATTATATGCCTGCTCCAACTGATATTGCAGCTATCAAGGGCGTTAACCCTGATACCGGCGAGGAGGACTCCCGTCCTTCCAGCGACAGCGAGCCATTTGCTGCATTGGCCTTCAAGATTATGGCTGACCCGTTCGTTGGTAAGCTGGCATTCTTCAGAGTTTACTCCGGTACCCTTTCCGCCGGTTCCTATGTGTTTAACTCCACAAAGGGCAAGAAGGAGCGTATCGGCCGTATCCTCCAGATGCATGCCAATAACCGTAAAGAGCTTGATATTGTATACAGCGGCGATATCGCTGCAGCAGTAGGCCTCAAGGACACCACTACCGGTGATACCCTTTGCGATGAAAATCATCCAATTATCCTTGAGTCCATGGAATTCCCGGATCCGGTTATTTCCGTAGCAGTTGAGCCTAAGACCAAGAACGACCAGGAGAAGATGGGTATTGCCCTTCAGAAGCTGGCTGAGGAGGATCCAACCTTCCGGGTTCGCACTGATGAGGAAACTGGTCAGGTTATTATCTCCGGTATGGGTGAGCTTCACCTGGAGATCATCGTTGACCGTATGCTCCGCGAGTTCAAGGTTGACTGCGTAGTAGGTAACCCACAGGTTGCTTATAGAGAGACCATCCGCAAGGAGGTTGACTGCGAAGGCAAGTTCGTACGTCAGTCCGGTGGTCATGGCCAGTATGGTCACTGCAAGCTCCAGCTTATTCCTCAGGAGCCAGGTGCTGGCTTCAGCTTTGAGAACAAGGTTGTGGGTGGTGCTATTCCTAAGGAATTCATCAGCCCAATCGAAGCTGGTATCAAGCAGGCTATGGAGGCCGGCGTTCTCGCTGGTTATCCTGTTGTTGATGTTAAGGCTATCGTTTATGATGGATCTTACCATGAGGTTGACTCCTCTGAGGCTGCATTCAAGGTTGCCGGTTCCATGGCATTCAAGAATGGTGCCCTCAAGGCTGATCCAGTAATTCTCGAGCCTTATGTAAAGGTTGAGGTTATCGTTCCAGAGGAATACATGGGCGATGTAATCGGTGACCTGAACTCCCGTCGTGGTCGTATCGATGGCATGGAAGCACGTAATGGTGCCCAGGTTATCAACGGTTATGTACCACTTTCCGGTATGTTCGGTTATTCCACTGACTTGCGTTCCAAGACTCAGGGCCGCGGTAACTACTCAATGGAAGTTTCTCATTATGAGGAGGTTCCTAAGAATATCGCAGATGGCATTATTGCCAAGAATAAAGGCGAATAATAAGGAGGAAATAATCCAAAATGGCAAAGGAAACATTTGAAAGAACAAAACCACATGTTAACATTGGTACTATCGGTCACGTTGACCATGGTAAGACTACCCTGACTGCTGCTATCACCAAGGTTCTCTCTGAGAAGGGTATGGCTAAGTTTGAGGATTATGCCAACATCGATAAGGCTCCAGAGGAAAGAGAGCGCGGTATCACCATCAACACTGCACACGTTGAGTACGAGACTGAGTCCCGTCACTATGCACATGTTGACTGCCCGGGCCATGCTGACTATGTAAAGAACATGATCACTGGTGCTGCTCAGATGGATGGTGCTATCCTGGTAGTATCCGCCGCTGATGGTCCTATGCCTCAGACCCGTGAGCACATCCTGCTCGCCCGTCAGGTAGGTGTACCTGCAATGGTAGTATTCCTCAACAAGGTTGATCAGGTAGACGATCCTGAGCTCTTAGAGCTGGTTGAGATGGAAGTTCGTGAGCTGCTCTCCAGCTACGAGTTCCCTGGCGATGACATTCCAGTAGTTGCTGGTTCCGCTCTGAAGGCTCTCGAGGGTGACGAGGAGCAGAAGGCTAACATCCTGAAGCTGATGGAAGAGGTTGATGCTTACATCCCAACTCCTACCCGTGATACCGATAAGCCTTTCCTGATGCCAGTAGAGGACGTATTCACTATCACTGGTCGTGGTACTGTAGCAACTGGCCGTGTTGAGCGTGGTCAGCTGAACCTGAACGATACTGTTGAGATCGTAGGTATTGCTGAAGAGACCCGTTCCACTGTTGTAACTGGTATCGAGATGTTCCGTAAGCTGCTCCCAAGCGCACAGGCTGGTGATAACATCGGTGCTCTGCTCCGTGGTGTTGACCGTAAGGACATTCAGCGTGGTCAGGTACTTGCTAAGCCAGGTTCCATCAACCCACACACCAAGTTCAAGGGTCAGGTTTACGTATTGACCAAGGAAGAGGGCGGCCGTCACACTGCTTTCACTTCCAACTACCGTCCACAGTTCTACTTCAGAACTACTGACGTTACCGGCGTTGTAACCCTCCCTGCTGATGTTCCAATGGTAATGCCTGGTGATAACGTAGAGATGGCTGTTGAGCTCATCACTCCAATCGCTATCGAGGCTGGTCTCCGCTTCGCTATCCGCGAGGGTGGCCACACTGTTGGTGCAGGCCGTGTAACTGAGATTGACGCTTAATAGTTAATCTTGGTAACAAAAAGATTTATCAAATTTCCTTATTATATAAGGGCGGCTGTTTGGTCGCCCTTATAATAAGGTTTATGGTACACTCCGTATTGACATTTTCAGTATGGTATATATAATAAGAAGCGGTGTGCTTCTAAGTACC
>NZ_CAMYWM010000057.1 GCF_947302755.1 uncultured Anaerovibrio sp. | reverse complement strand
GCTTGAATCATGTGTGCATGATTCCTGTTGCATTGTTTAGTTTTCAAAGAACACCACACTCGTCCTTTTTGTCCGTAGCTTTGTTGCTCCTTGTAAAGTTCCTCGACGTACCGTTCATGTACGCCTTCGTCGCTTTACTGCGTCGCGCCTCGCTACAACCAAAAATTACTTCGTGTCCAGCTTTTCTCAGAAGCTTTTGCTTCGTGAGTCAGCTTCTATATAATATCTCTAAGTTGCTTTTATGTCAAGCACTTTTTTGAAATATTTTTGTTGTCTTTATTCATACTTATTAGTAACTGATGTGACAACGTTGATAATACTACTACCTTTTTAGAATATTGTCAACATATATATCATTTTTCCCATATTTAATTTGCATAGATCAAAAAGAGACACCGGCTTGGAACCAATGTCTCCCTGTTCAGCAGTCTATTATTCTATTCCCTATATACTCGTGGCACTCTCGGACTGAGCATACATGGCAGCTCATAATTAATAGTTCCAAGCCAGCCTGCCACTTCATCCATAGTAAGGGCAGCAGAACCATACAATACCACTGTATCCCCTTCCTTTATATCCTTTATTTCTGTCAGGTCCACCATACACTGGTCCATGCAGATCCGTCCGGCTATGGGGGCCCGCTTTCCTTTATAGTCTACTTCTGCCTTGCCGCTGAGCATTCGGGTATACCCGTCAGCGTAACCCACCGGCAGGGTTCCGATTAAGCTTCTGCGCTTTGCTGTCCAGGTACAGCCATAACTCACCGACTCACCTGCCTCCAGCTCCTTCAAAAATGCTACCTTAGCACACAGCTTCATCAAAGGCTTCAATTCAATACTTCTATGGACCTCCTCGGAGGGCCAGAGACCATATAAAATAATTCCGGCCCGCACCATATCAAAATGGGTTTCCGGCATTTCCAAAATAGCGGCAGAATTGGCAATGTGCTTCAGTTCAATGGAGACTCCGGCTTCCTCCACCTGTTTAATGGCCTGCTTAAAGCTTTCCAGCTGCTTATAGGAATAGGTTTTGTCCTCATTATCAGCCAAGGCAAAATGAGAAAACATTCCCTCCAGCTTTACTCCGGGCAACGCCGCTATTTTTTTTGCCATTTCCCCTGCCTCATCCGGCTTTATGCCAATGCGATGCATTCCCGTATCAATTTTAAGATGTATTTTGGCTGTTTTGTTTCTTAACACAGCCTGCTGAGAAATTGCTTCTGCCTGTTCAAATTCAAAAACAGCCTGGGTTATATCGTAATCCACCAGCATCCCTGACGCATCCTTGGGAGATGCACCCAGAATAATGATGGGGGTGGTAAAGCCGGCCTTACGCAAGGCAAGGGCCTCACTAAGGACCGCCACTGCCAAATAAGAGGCTCCCATTTCCACACATTTTCTCGCCACAGCCAAGGCTCCATGACCATAGGCATCCGCCTTCACCACAGCGCACCATTTGGCGTTATTATTAATACAAGCCTTGATATTTTTTATATTAGACTCCAGGGCCTTTAAATCCACTTCCGCCCACACGGCTCTCATTGGCATAGTTTTTCCTCCCCAAAAAAATATAGCCCACCACCAGGGCAGGCTATACAATAATAAATAAGTAAAATTACAGCTCTTCCTTTTTAATAACCTCTACGCCACCCATATACGGAATCAATGCCTTTGGAATGCGAACGGAACCATCCTCATTCTGATAATTCTCCAAAATAGCTGCAAAGGTACGTCCCACAGCCAAGCCGGAGCCATTCAAGGTATGGACAAATTCCGGCTTACTCTTGGCATCACGGCGGAACTTAATATTGGCACGACGGGCCTGGAAATCAAGACAGTTGGAGCAGGAGGAAATCTCACGGTAGCAATTCTGCGCCGGCATCCACACCTCCAGGTCATAGGTCTTGGCGGAAGTAAAGCCCATATCACCAGTGCAAAGGAGTACTACATGGTACGGAAGCTCCAGAATGCGCAGTACATCCTCGGCATCATCAGTCATCTTCTCCAGCTCATCCCAGGAGTCCTCCGGCTTACAGAATTTAATAAGCTCAACCTTGTTAAACTGATGCTGTCTTATAAGACCACGGGTATCACGGCCGGCACTGCCAGCCTCAGCTCTGTAGCAGGCTGTATATGCACAATATTTTTCGGTAAGGGAAGAACCATCGATAATTTCCTCACGATGGTAATTGGTGGTTGGTACCTCAGCAGTAGGTACCATATAATAATCCAGCCCCTCCAGCTTAAACATATCCTCGGCAAACTTTGGAAGCTGGCCGGTACCAATCATGCTGTCGCTGTTTACAATGCATGGGGCCAGCATTTCCGTATATCCGTGTTTAGTGGCATGCAAATCCATCATGAAGTTTATAAGAGCACGCTCCAGGCGGGCACCCAAGCCCTTGTAGAAGGTAAAACGGGCACCGGTAACCTTTGCGGCACGCTCAGCATCAATAATATCCAGGTCAGCACCTAAATCCCAGTGGGCCTTAGGTTCAAAATCAAACTTGGTAGGCTCCATGAATTTTCTGACCTCTGGATTATCACTATCATCCAGGCCATAAGGAACATCCTCCTTCGGCATATTTGGAATATGGAGCATTATATCACGCAGACTTTCCTCTACGGTTTTTAACTGGGCATCCAGCTTGGAAATTTCATCACCTACAGACTGCATTTCGGCCACGATGGCATCCGTATTTTCCCCAGCCTTCTTCATGGCCCCAATCTGCTTGGATACGGTGTTGCGCTTTGCCTTAAGTGTCTCTACCTCAGCCAGAATTTCACGACGGGTTTTCTCCAAATCGATGAATCCATCCAATGACAAGCTATTATTTCTCTTTCTCAGCATTTCCTTTACAGCTTCCAGATTCTCTCTGACAAATTTGATATCTAACACCTTAATGACCTCCATTATTAATAACCAAATATATATAGGGAGTTATATCCCTTGAATATTCTATCGTTTAATTATACTGTAAATATAATATTTTGTAAAACTGGACTTACTTATTTGGAGCTTTATGCTGCTACTCCATCCAGTCGAATAGTTTTAATACCCAATCCCCCACCAGCGCAGGATAGAGGTCTTAAATTCTTATTTCAAAATGCTTATGGGTATCCTCCTGCTTATCCTTAGATGGTACCCCTTCACTTTTTGGTTCATGGCCCTTACCCTGTTCCCGGCCAACTCTGGGAGGAAGCTCAGTCTTTTGGGCGGTCCATGGTTCAGAGGATTTATTTTTCATATAATTCAACATGGTAAAGCCGATAAAGGCAGCCACAAAAACCAGTACAAAGGGCCAAAGGCTTATACCCTCCATGGATGGATTATCATGGCTTATATGCAGGGTATCATTAGTCGGCTCCCTTGTTTCCGTCTGCAGCATTTTATCAGAGGGCATATCGCCTGTGAGTACAGCTTGGGGCTCCGGAAGCTGATCCCGTTCCTTGGAGGTAACCTCCCGTTGCAGTTGACCATCACCTGCTGCCGGGGAATTCACCCGCGTATTTTCCTTTTGTTCCTGTTTATCCTCCGGGCCGGAAATGTTTATATGAATTCCAAATTCCCTGCTGCCCCCATCTGTCCCCGTGGCTGTATCCGGATTATGTCCCGAAGCCTCATTATCCTGGGCCTTAGGCGATACCGGCGGGGTCGGTGGGGTAGGTGGCGTAGGTGTTTTGATAGCCATAATACGTCCTTTCGTAATAAGCAAGCTGAAAGCATGTGGGCTTTCATCAGCCCTTACACGAAATCTAAAGCTTATCTGCATCCTTCGGATTTGATTCGCTAAGATTTAATAGTAAACTTCGTGCAAAATAGTGTTTCGTAGTAAACTTCGTGCGAAACGTTATTTCGCACTACGCCCTTACAACGAACACTAAGCTCCCACTGCGCCGTAGGCTTGTGCTTGCTAAGTGTTCATAGTAAGAAAAGGCCTTTGACTTAATCATCAAGGGCCTTACAGCTACAATTATTTCACATCTTCAGGATGACAGCGCTTACAAGGAACATAACCTTCAGCCTTGGCCTGCTTATTATTTTCCGCTGCGGTCTTGCCCTCATTAAAAATTACCGGCTTTAAAATTCGCTTTGCCTTTGGGCAATCGGGACGATGATATTCACCAGTATAGGTTTCGGCCACCCGTTCAATTTCAACAGTCGAAATGTCATTAAAGTCATTGGCCAGGGAATCGGTATACAGCTTATATGCCCCAGCCAGTAAAACGGCAATAATAACCAGTGCTATTCCTAATTTTGTCAAAGCATTTTTTTCCATGGGGAACCCCTCCTAAATAATACGTATAACGCCATTGTTCAAATTTTTCTTCTTTTTCTTTCTAAAAGATTTTTCTATGGGCGTTTCCATAAATGAACAGATAAATGAGATAGCCTTAACCTCATTTCATAAGTATAACCCAATTGTGCAATTTTTTCTACCAACACCCCATTAAGTATACATTCCATCAGGAGGCCTAATTAAGAAATACCCCTGCCTAATACTAGGCAGGGGTACATGCTTCTTAGATAATTTTTCCTGTTATCGGATTATCAGATAATACCGAAAGCGCGGGATACAACAAAAGCTGCAACACCACCGCAAAGAGGAGCAACTACTGGAATCCAAGCATAGCCCCAGTTGCCGTCGCCCTTGTCAGGAATAGGAAGAATTGCATGGGCAATTCTTGGACCAAGGTCACGAGCTGCGTTCATTGCATAACCAGTGGTACCGCCAAGGGAAAGACCAAGAGCCCAGATCAAGCAACCTACGAGATAAGGACCAAAGCCAGGAGCAAGGCCGATGGAGCCCTGAACGCCCTTGGAGAAGATGCACCAGATACCGAACATCAGGAAGAAGGTAGCGATAAACTCGGAGATGAATGCAGTCATCTGATTACCGCAGGCATTACCAGTGGAGAATACACCCAGCTTGCTGCCTTCAGTCTCTGCCCAATGTGGGAGATATGCAAGATAAACGATGATTGCGCCGAGGATACCACCAAGAATCTGAACGATGGAGGTAGCTGCAAACTGATCCCAAGTGTAAACACCTGCCAAGGTCTTGGCGATGGTAACGGAAGGGTTGATATCTGCCTGAGGAGCACCGAGAGCAACAGAAGTGTAAACACCCATTACTACTGCAAAGCACCATCCGGTAGTTGTGCAGATCCAGCCGCCGCCGCGACCATAGCACTTAGCCAAGGTCATGTTTGCATTAACACCGCAACCAAATACCATCAGTACCATAGTACCGACGAACTCGCCTAACAAATTATCCATTTTTACATCCCTCTTTCATAAAAAATATGAATAAATACTATAATCCACATCTGACACCGACCCTGTTATGAGTCGGCATCAGATAATGAATCCTTACATAAGCAGCAATTACGCTGCAACCTTGGAGTAAATATTACTCCTCATCCAGCCAATGCATGGAGTGCTTAACAGCCTTCTGCCAGCCCTTGTAGAGCTTGTCAGCCTCAGCCTTGTCCATTACAGGCTCAAAGCGAACATCCAGCTTCCATGCGGACTTCAGCTCATCCTTGTTTGCCCATACGCCTTCAGCAAGACCAGCCAGGTAAGCTGCACCAAGGGCAGTAGTCTCGATGATCTGAGGACGATCAACAGGAACACCAAGGATATCAGCCTGGAACTGCATCATCAGGTTATTGGCAACAGCACCGCCATCAACCTTCAGGGAAGCCAGCTTAATGTTGGAGTCAGCCTCCATAGCACCCAGAACATCTCTGGTCTGATAAGCCAGGGACTCAAGAGTTGCACGAACGATATGAGCCTTGGTGGTACCACGGGTAATACCAATAATCATACCACGGGCATTCTGATCCCAATATGGAGCACCGAGACCTACAAATGCAGGTACAAGGTAAACACCAGCAGTGTCGCGAACCTTCTTGGCAACCCACTCGGAATCCGGAGCGGAGTCTACCATGCGAACGCCGTCACGCAGCCACTGAATAGCGGAACCTGCTACGAAGATGGAACCCTCAAGAGCATACTCAACCTTGCCATCAAGACCCCAAGCGATGGTAGTAACCAGACCGTTCTTGGAATCATAGATATCAGTACCGGTGTTCATGAGCATGAAGCAGCCAGTACCATAGGTATTCTTAGCCATACCTGGCTCGAAGCAGTTCTGGCCGAACAGTGCGGACTGCTGGTCACCTGCTGCACCGGATACAGGTACGGAAGCACCAAGGATGGATGGCTCAGTGAAGCCATAACGGCAAGAGGAAGGCTTAACCTCAGGCAGCATCTTTGCAGGAACCTTCAGGTAAGACAGGAGCTGCTCATCCCACTTCAGCTCTTTGATGTTGTACATCAAAGTACGGGAAGCATTGGAATAGTCAGTAACATGTACTTTACCACCAGTTAACTTCCAAATCAACCAGGTGTCAATAGTACCGAAGATCAGGTCGCCTGCTTCTGCACGGGCACGGGTGCCTTCAACATGCTCGAGGATCCAGGTAATCTTGGTGCCGGAGAAATAAGCATCAATGGTCAAACCAGTCTTGTTCTTGAACTCCTCAGTCAGACCCTGCTTCTTCAGGTCTTCAGCAATGCCGGCAGTCTGGCGGGACTGCCAAACGATTGCATTGTATACAGGACGGCCAGTATTCTTGTCCCATACAACAGTGGTCTCACGCTGATTGGTGATACCAATGGCAGAAATGTCGTTAGCAGAAAGGCCGCTCTCAGCCAGAGCCTCCTTCATTACAGTAACCATAGTGCTCCAGATTTCATCAGCATCATGCTCAACCCAGCCCGGCTGTGGGAAAATCTGAGTGAATTCCTTCTGGGATACCCCTATGATCTTGGAGTTCTCATCAAAGATGATAGCTCTGTTACTGGTAGTACCTGCGTCTAACGCCATTACATACTTCTTTGCCATTTTTAAAATCCCCCTTAAAATATAGAACTATTGCCAGACCCATCGGGGCCTCTCTTAACCCCATGGGTCATATATGAAAATGATTCGGGTGAAGGAGACTCGCCAAAAGCCTCCTGTCATTATCTCCCTAAATAATATCCACCCAAATCTCTTCACCTAAGTAAGCTGCTTACTTTTCGTAAGCCTTTGCCAATACCTGAATTGGATGAGTTGTTTTAGCATTGGTGCCATGCTTAATCTGCTCACGGCAGGTACCGCAATCACAGACCACCTTGTGGGCACCGCTGGCATTGATCTTATCAAACAGTTCAGAACCAATCTTCATGGAGGTCTCATAGTTTTCCTTATGGAAGCCATAAGAACCGGACATGCCGCAGCAGCCTGCATCCGCACTGTCGATATTTACCCCAATCTCCTTCAGGAGATCAACAGCCGGCATACCCATACCCTGGGCCCGCAGATGACATGGAGCATGGTAAATGAACTTCTTGTCGGAAGATACATGAACCTTCTTCAGCTCACCCTTTTCGGCAAGGATGGTCAAAAATTCAAATGCATCATAAACATTCTTTGCCGCCCTGGCCATTTCCTCCTCAGCAAAGAGCTCAGTATACTCAGCCTTAAGCATCAAGGAGCAGGAGGTACAGCAGGCAATGACCGGAATATTTCTTGCAGCATATTCGTTAATGATTGACACATTGTTATCCGCATGGCTTCTTGCCTCATCCAGATAACCGCCTACAACCAATGGGGAACCGCAGCACTTGAACCGTTCATCCATCAAAACCTTGTAGCCGTTGGCGTTCATAACCTTAACAAAAGCAACGCCCACCTCCGGATCATTTACATCGATAAAGCAGCCAGGGAAGAACAATACTTCCTTGGTAAGCCCCTCAGGCTGCTTGAGGTCCTTATAAATCTCCCGGAAATACTTAGTAGCAAATCGTGGAGATTTGCGCTGAGGAGCAATACCCATAGCCCCCATCATGCCCATGGCCTCACCAATGGACATACCGATGTTGGCACAGGTTCTGCCAAATGGAATGCTCTTAAGCATATCAGCCATCTGGAAGTTGTGGCTCAGCATCTGGTCAGCCTGAGTATGCTTCTCAGGATGAGCCTTGTAGTACTTGGCACGCTCCAACATATTAAGAGTTGCAACAGATACACCGTTAGGGCAGGTAATATCACAGTTCTTGCAGTTGGAACACAGCTTCAGAGAATCCTCATAATCGCTCTCATCAGAGAAGTGCATACGGTTATGAGCAGGACCTACGAGTTTTGGTCCTCTATAGTCTGGATTAGCCTTGGTAACTGGGCACACTGCAACACAAGATGTGCAGGCAATACAATTATCGGCTGAATCCCTTGCTCTTTCTTCTAACTCCATAATATAATACCCCTTTCAATCAAGCCTTGGCTGCCTTATAAGCAGAAGCTAAAGCCACACCATTGCCGGAATGCTCAAAGCAGAAATCATAGCCACTGAGGTTACGGCCTACAACATAAACGTTCTGAAGAACTACATTGCCGGACTCATTAACGCCGCGGAGAGTTGCATCTACTCTTACGCCAGTCTTTGCGAAGGTCTGCTTCTTATCGGAGAAAAGCTGCTTGTTTACCCAACGCTCCTCAACGCAGTCACATTCCACCGGAAGATTAAACACAACCTCCTTGGCATCACCAAAATCACGCATGGTGATACCGCCACTGTAGAAGCCGCCGGTAGCAACAATGAACTTGTCAGCATTGTAGGTCTGGAGACGAACCTCGCCACCAGCCTTAACTGCTACAGCCTTGCTGCCATCGATAACAGCCTCTTCAGCCTTGGCATTCTCAATAACAGTGATACCCTTCTTCTTCAATGCACTCAGGAGTACATCACGGAGACGGAGACCATTTACAGAAGGTGGCATTGCCGTAGTCTCAACTACCGGACAACCCAAATCTGCAACGATTTTCTTATAAACTACATTGCCCTTCAGACCGAGAATCTGAGGAACAAGAATTACCTTGCCGGCACCGGCGCTGCCCTTAACCTGGGAAAGGAAATCCGCATAACCGGACTCAGTATCCATCCAGGAAGCAACGTCCTTGGTGGTCAGGTCACGAGCACCTTCATAATGAGGATCTACAGTAATGACCGTGTACTTCTTGTCATTGCCCAGCTCCTTGGCCAGGTTCTCTGCAACCATATCTACATAATAATCCTTCAAGCCCTTAATGCCTACGAGAACGATCTCAGAGGCCTCAAAGCACTGGGAGCCCTGCATGGACTCCGGAACCAGGCAGGATGGCTTTAAGGTACCCACACCAGTAACCAGCCACTGCTGTTCATTGAGGGAACCTACATAAGGCAAGCCCTCAGCTGCAACCACAGCCTTAAAGAATTTTACTGATTCTTCCAGGGCCTGGGTGCCAATCTTTTTATATGGATGCTCATCAGCCACTGCACTAACCGCCTGAGCTGGATTAGATACAGCCTTGCCGGAGTCATCATAACCTAATACGTCGATAACGCCACTGTTAAGAGGGAAAGTACCCGCACCATAGGACAGCAGTGTTACCTTTTTGCCCTGATCTGCGCTGACAAGAGCGGACATCAGGCCGGCCAAACCATTACCGATAACAACTACATCTGACTTGCTCATTAGCGTCTACCCCCATTTACATTGAACAATACTTCATACATGCCTCTGGTCATTTCAGCCTCACGGAGAGTCTTACCTGCCATTACAGGAGTAATACCCTTCCATCTGGCCTGCAGGAAGTTCTTCATATCGCTGAGGGAATCGCTGCAGCCCTCAAGCTTGTTCTTGAACAGCTTATTGGCGATAGCAGCACTGCGGATTGCGCAGTAATTACCCTGACAGGTGCCCATACCAAGACGGGTTCTTCTTCTCACATCTGCTACGCTGTGGCTGGTAGGCTCCTGGGCAATGCGCATAACCTCGGCCATAGTAACGTTCTCGCACTCGCAGAGAACCTCACGGGTCTCAGGATGCTCCTTAAGAGTCTTTACAACCTCAGGGAACTTTTCAGTCCCCAAACGGGTAGCAGCCAGATTTACACCATAGGATGGGAAGTACTGACGGGCAGCCTTCTTATCAGCCTCGGAAACGGCCGGAACCAAATCCTCCTCTGCCGTGCGGCACTTGGCAGTATTGCCCAGCTTTGGTGCCAGAACATCGCAGAACTTCTCAGCCATGAGACGATAGGTGGTGAACTTACCACCACAGATGGTCATCATACCCTTCAGGCCATCTTCCTTCTCGTGGTCGAGAGTTACGAAGCCACGGGAGGCATTACGGCCACCGTCGGCCCCCTTAGGAACATACAGAGGACGGGAACCAGCGAATACACGGAGGATACGGTAATCACGCAAATGCTCAAATACACCCTCACCAGTCTTCATGAGCTCCTCAACCTCTTCCCAGGAGGTAGAAGTATCCTCAGGATCCGGAATAGTAATGGAAGAAGTACCAAGGATGGTAATAGAGCCATGTGGCACGAATATATCACCATTGGATGGCTTACGCAGACGATTTACGACGCGGTTGGAAATGCGCTGGTTAAAGGCAATCAGTGTGCCCTTGGAAGGACTTACAGAGCAGTCCAGACCAGCCATCTGGGCAACCTTGCCAGCCCAAGGACCGGCAGCGTTTACCAAAATTTCACACTCAATATCATATTCTTCCTTTGTAACGTTGTCCCGAACGGTAATGCTCTTTACAGCACCGCCTTCAACGTTAATTTTTATAAGTTCAGTATAGGTCTTGTAACGGCCGCCATAACGGGCAGCAGACTGAAGATTCTGCCAGGACATACGGAAGCCATCGATGGCACCATCAGGAACCTCGAAGGCGCGAACCAGCTTGCGGGAAAGATTTGGCTCCATACGGAGAGCCTCCTCCTTGCTCAGCTCACGAGTCTTGATACCACTTTCAGCGCAACCCTTTACCCAAGGATCTACGAAATCCGGATCATCGCCCTCCACCTGTACGAACATACCGGTAGTAGCCTCAACACAAGACTTACCAATACGACGCAGGATGGTATTTTCCTCGATACACTCCTTGGCTGCTTCCTGGTCTCTTACGGCATAGCGGGCACCGCTGTGCAGAAGACCATGATAACGGGAGCTGGCACCATTCACCATATCAAGCTTCTCTATCAGCAGGGCATCAATGCCACGCATAGAGAGGTCACGCAGGATACCAACGCCTGTAGCTCCGCCGCCAACAACGACAACCGTAGCTTTGTCCTTTACCATAACAATCCCCCATTTTCATCAATACACATATCAAATCCGAGTTTCCTCGAATTATTGAATTTTCGTACAATTGCACATTAATTCAAGTGTAATAGTCACAAAATTTCAATTTCTTCGTACAGTTTATACCATAGTCCTCGATTTTGTCAATAAAAAAAGGGCGCCAGAAATATAGCAATTAATTATAGTTATATCGTTTTTTTAAGATTTGTCAGACAAAAATACGTCAAATAATAGTGATTGTTAACTGTGATTGTAAATAATAAACTGTCAAGTTAATATCTTTTAAATAAAGTACATCAGTTTGTCCGGTTCCTTCTGTTTTTCTACATTATTTAATATATCCTCCAGCGTAATCCCCTCCATAGCTGATTTTACTGCATCATCCAGCTGTGAAAAAACCATTTCTTCCATTGCCTTGTCCAAAAAAGGTTGCTTTTCCTTTACCGTGGACTCAGTTTTTTCTGTCAAATTTGTTTCGATTGCTGTCAAAACGTCGTAAACGCTAATCTCATTTGGCTCCCGATTTAAAAAATATCCTCCCTGGGATCCCTTAATTGATATTACAAGTTTGGCCCTTTTTAATAAAGAAAAAACCTGCTCCAAATAAATTTTTGATATGCCCAAGGTCTCCGAAATGTGAAGTACGGTTATGGCCATACCACTTTTGTAATTTGCTGCCAGGTATGACATGGCTGCCAGACCATAACGGCCCTTTGCTGAGATACGCATTTAAATCATCTTCCTTTCACTCTAATCCTTCATTAAAATAGTAGTCCAGCATTGTGGAATAATCTTATGCCAAATTACACTACCGGTCAATATCTCATATAAATTATATATGTTTTCTCTATTTTTGAAAATACCTATTGCCATAGTAGGTAAAATAGGCTATAATTCATAACCATAGCATAAGTGTTTTTCTTCCATGGACTATAGCCGTAAATCATTTGTTACACTGCCTGCCTTTACTTTGCATTTAAAATAAAAATGGGTATAATATTCTAGTGTATTCTTTAATTTACAACTATACACATGGAGTTATTGCTCCATACCATAAACGACAGGATGTGAGTACGGTGATTGATTTATCTCATATAGAGAAAATCTATGACAGTGCCGCCGGTCCGGTTCATGCCCTAAAGGATATCAGCCTACATATAAATAAAGGCGAAATCTATGGCATCATCGGCTTAAGCGGAGCTGGAAAATCCACCCTGGTGCGCTGCATTAATCTTTTGGAGCGTCCCACCAAGGGTACAGTTACAATAGAAGGAAAGGATATTACCGCCATGACCGACAAGGAGCTGCGGGCAGCCCGTAAGGGAATTGGCATGATATTTCAGCATTTTAATCTTCTTTCTACCTCTACAGTATTTGACAATATTGCCTTTCCTCTGGAATTATCCAATACCCCAAAGGAAGAAATTAAAAATCGGGTGACAGAGCTGTTGGAGCTGGTTGGATTGGCCAATAAGGCCGATCAGTATCCATCCCAGCTTTCCGGTGGACAGAAGCAGCGGGTGGGCATTGCCCGGGCCCTGGCCAGCAATCCCCAGATTCTCCTTTGTGATGAGGCCACATCGGCCCTTGATCCACAGACTACAAAATCCATACTTGAATTAATTAAGGATATCAATCACAAATTAAAGCTTACCGTAGTGGTTATTACCCACGAAATGCAGGTTATTAAAGAGATTTGCGATAAGGTAGCCGTCATAGACAAGGGCGTAATTGCCGAACAGGGTGACGTGCTGGATGTGTTTATTAATCCCCAGCAGCCTATTACCAAGGAATTCATCAGCGTTTTGCTCAGCAACGAGCTGCCTGTGGATTTCAGAAATATTGATATTGCCCATGAGCCCTTTGAAGACAGCATTCTCCTTATGCGCCTCACCTTTATTGGGGAAACAGCCAATGATCCGATTATTTCATCATTGGTGAAGAAATATGATGTAAGTGCCGACCTGTTCTTCGGGAGCCTTGACGACATTAAGGGGGCACCTTTCGGCAGACTTATCATAGGTCTGGATGGCAGTCAGAATGATATTAACGCCGCCATGGATTATCTTCGTGAACAAAAAGTAAAAGTGGAGGTGATTGGCTATGTCAGCAGACATGCTTCCTCTCATCACTAAAGCCCTGGGAGAAACTGTTTACATGGTTATTGTGTCCATGGTGATTTCCTCCCTGTTGGGTATTCCTTTAGGGGTGCTTCTCCACACCACCTCCAAGGGACAAATTCTTGAATGTATTCCCCTAAATCGGGTGGTGGGGGCTGTAGTCAATGCCATTCGGTCAATTCCCTTCATTATATTGATGGTGGCCATTATTCCATTGACCCGTCTCATCGTAGGCAGTGCCATCGGCACCACGGCGGCCATGGTTCCCCTGGTGCTGGCCTCTGTCCCCTTTATCGGCCGTCAGGTGGAAACCTCTCTTAGGGAAATTCCCTATGGAATCGTGGAAGCCGCCCAGGCTATGGGGGCCACTCCATTACAGATTATCCGCAAGGTTTTCCTGCCGGAGGCTATGCCAAACATTGTGGCCCAGCTTACTACCGTTATTATCAGCCTTATCGGAGAATCGGCCATGGCCGGTGCCATTGGCGGCGGTGGATTGGGTGATTTGGCCATACGCTATGGTTATCAACGGTTCCGTCCCGATATTATGATTGCCACGGTAATCGTACTTATTGTTATGGTTCAGATAGTGCAGTTTGCCGGCAACAAGCTGGCCAAACACCTGGACAAGCGCTAGTATTTGTGTGGGCGTAATTTAACCGCTAGGGTGTAACTCTGACAAGAGAATTATATACACTATTTTTAAGGAGGTTTTTTCATGAAAAAGGTATTACTTATTCTGTCTGCCCTGGTTTTTGCCATTGTGGCTTTGGCAGGCTGTGGGGCAGATAACAAGCAGGCCGCTAACGGCAGCAAGACTCTGAAGGTTGGTGCTACTTCCGTTCCCCATGCTGAAATTCTCGAACAGATCAAGGAGGATCTGGCCAAGGATGGAATTAAATTGGAAATCGTTGAATACAGCGATTATGTACAGCCAAACCTTAATCTGAATGACAAGGAGCTGGATGCCAACTACTTCCAGCACAAGCCTTATCTTGATGATTTTGTAAAGCAACATCCTGAGGTTAAGCTGGTAAGTGCCGGTGGTATTCACATCGAGCCAATGGGCGTATATTCCAAGAAGGTTAAGGACCTCAAGGAATTAAAGGACGGTGCCACCATTTCTATTCCTAACGACCCTACCAACGGCGGCCGTGCTCTGTCTCTCCTCGCCAAGGCTGGTGTTATTACCCTCAAAGATGGCGTTGGCGTAACGGGCACCATTCAGGATATTACTGCCAATCCTAAGAACATCAAGTTCCAGGAGCTGGAGCCTGCCCAGGTGCCACGTACCCTGGAGGATGTTGACGCCGCCGTTATCAACAGCAACTTTGCCATGCAGGTTCAGCTGAACCCGGTAAAGGACAACATTTTCATTGAGGATTCCACCTCTCCTTATGTAAACATCGTTGCCGTTCGTACCGGTGACGAAAACCGCCCTGAAATTCAGGCTCTCATGAAGGCCCTGAAGTCTGAGAAGGTTAAGAAGTTCATCGCAGAAAAGTACAACGGTGCTGTAGTAGCCGCATTCTAATATAAAATGCAGACAGGCCGCTAGCCCAAGGAATAACTCCTAAGGGCCAGCGGCCTTTATTTAGTGTCTGCCCAATAACAGGCATATTTTAAGTGACTATGTCATCGAAAATGACA
>NZ_CAMYWM010000056.1 GCF_947302755.1 uncultured Anaerovibrio sp. | reverse complement strand
GCTAAAGCTTTTCTGAACCACGCGACTATCGCGTGGTTTTCTTTATACAAAAAAAGCCCATCGCAGAAGCTTCGATCCTGCGAGGGCTTGATATGCCTTGGAGGTGCCACCCAGATTCGAACTGGGGAATAAAGGTTTTGCAGACCTTGGCCTTACCACTTGGCGATGTCACCAAAATAAAAAAATGGAGCGGAAAACGAGACTCGAACTCGCGACCCCCACCTTGGCAAGGTGATGCTCTACCAACTGAGCTATTTCCGCAAAATGGCGACCCGAAGGGGACTTGAACCCCTGACCTCCGCCGTGACAGGGCGGCATTCTAACCAACTAAACTACCGGGCCGGATTTAGTTATCGCTTTTGACGACGATAACTATTATAAGTGATGGACATACCTTTGTCAACATTATTTTCAGTGCATTTACTAGGAAATCTTAGCAAATCAAAGCCGAAGGATGCAGATGAGCTTTAGATTTCGTTGTAAGGGCGTAGTGCGAATAACGTTTCGCACGAAGTTTACTATTTATTCTGCTTAGCCTTGTCCTTTAGGGCAAATATTTCTTTCAGGCTGTCCCTATAGGGTGGTCTGGCAATGCCAAACTCCGTCACAATACCAGTAATAAGGTCGTTATCCGTCACATCAAAGGCCGGGTTATATACCTTCACCCCAGCCGGAGCCATGCGCCTTTCATACCACATTTCCGTGACCTCCTCCGGCTTCCGCTGCTCTATCCTTATCTCTCTGCCGGTAGGCGTACACATATCAATGGTAGCGGTAGGGGCACACACATAAAATGGTATACCATGACGCTTGGCAGCAATGGACACCATGGAGGTACCGATTTTATTGGCCACATCCCCGTTGGCCGCCACCCGGTCACAGCCCACAAATATGGCATTGACCCAGCCATTGCCCATTACCATATTGGACATATTATCACAGATAAGGGTAACATCCAGCCCTGACTCCTGAAGCTCGTAGGCAGTAAGCCGGGCCCCCTGGAGCAAGGGTCTTGTTTCGTCAGCAAAAACCTTGAAGCTATACCCCTTTTCCTGTCCCACATATAAAGGGGCCGTGGCCGTACCATATTTTACGGCAGCCAGCTTTCCGGCATTACAATGGGTCAAAATCCCATCCCCATCCTTGATAAGGGTAAGGCCATGCTCCCCCATGGCCCGGCACACCCGAATATCCTCATTGCGAATTTCCACTGCCTCATCATGGAGGCACTTCACTATTTCCGCCACACGCCTGGCTTTGTTGGTCAATACCACCTGCTCCATGCGATTTAGGGCCCAAGAGAGGTTTACAGCCGTTGGACGGGCCGAATCCAGATATTCCTTGGCCCTTGTGAATTTCTCATAAAAGGCCTCAAATTCAGACTCCTCAGCCCCGATTTTCCTGGCTTCAAGATATATGCCGATAGCCGCGGCCACCCCAATGGCGGGAGCACCCCGGACCTGCAGCAAATAAATGGCGTCCCATATTTTCTTTAAATCAGTTAATTCCAAGATTTCCGTGCTATATGGCAGCTTGGTCTGGTCAATAATCACCAGGGCGTTTTTTTCATCATCCAAGGCCACCGTATCATAATCCATAATTGTCTTTTTTTCAGTCATAATATTCCTCATTCATAACAGAATTGCTTCAACCCATATCAGCCGGCACTAAACACCATAGCCAGGATATGGGAAATTTTTATTTTGTCTCACCCGGTAACAGCTTGATTTCCTTTGGATAGGCCCACTTCTGCAATTCCTCCTTGGACACATAATCCGGCTCCCTTCCCGGGCCCAAAAGGGTCAGGGTATTATAGTAGATTTCCGCCAGCTCCTCCAGATAAGCGGCCTTAAGCAATGCCTCCTTTATGCTCTTATCCACGGCCACAGCACCATGCTTTTCCATGAGAACCACATCAGAAATCCCCAAGGGAGCTATAACCGACTCCGCCAAGGCCGACGTGCCAGGCCGCCCATACGGGGCCACAGGAATATACCCCTCCTTGCAGCCCAGGTGCATCAATTCCGTAACAATGGCCGGAATAGGTTTATTCAATATGGCAAAGGTCAAGGCAAATTTTGAATGGGTGTGCACCACTGCATTTACGTCAGGACGGGCCTCATAAATCTTCAGGTGCATAGTCACCTCGCTGGTAGGGCGATGCATGGTTTCAGCCTCCACCACCTCCGCCTTCATATTCACCACCACAATATCATGATAGGTCATTTCACTGCGGTCCATGCCCGTAGGCGTAATACACACCAGCCCCGTATCCTCATCACGGATACTGAAATTACCGGAGCGATGCCTGCAAAGCCCCATTTCCTCTGCCCTAACAGCGCATTCCAGTACTTTTCGCTTTATTTCTTTCAGCACAACTAAGCCCCCTTTTGACTAAAACAAGGACACATTTTCTTCATTTTGTTTACTAAAAATTAGTCGAAAGGTTAGAATTTCCTTTTTAACTTTCAGAAGCCTCCTTTTGACAAGCGGGGAATATTCAACCTTCTTCATATATCATACTTCTTTAACCACGCTTGTATAATTACGAAGCTCAGAAATTGGTTTCATATTCAGCATAGCAGCCCATCCTCCCTTGAAAAATTTTATCATTACAGCTGTCAATTTTACAACAAAATTTACATCCAAATGTTACAGATACTATTTTTCCCGAACAGTTCATGGAGTACAGAATCCAATAGGAGATAAATTTGAATTTACCCATGTCAAATCCTTTTCTACTTTGCCGTTACATGTCCATTCCTTATTTTAGCACCTCTGAACATCTTAAAGCTCGTTATAATGATAATATTCCATATCATAGGGAGGAAGTAATCTTAATGATTAATCTTATACTTGGTTATTTTGTAATGATGATAATATTCCTCAATTTGTATAGCCACCCTGCAAAGATTTATGGAACGGGATTTGTTGTCCCAGGAAATCATTTTATTGGGAATGATTATGCTGTCAACCTTGGAATTTATCACTTATTACGGCGTAGGCTTTTTCAGTGGACTAAAATTATATGATCCCAGTGCATTTGAAGCAAATATCTTTGGGGATTTTACCAGAATTATAAATCAAGGAATATTTGTCGCTTCCAAAAGCCAGATTTTGGAAAGAACACCTATGGAAATATGGGGATATGTTATCCTTAATGGAACCGATGTCCTTACGGTTACCGTAGTTTTGGGATATGTATTTCAGAAAATTTTTGTAAACTCAACGAATAATTAAATAAGACTACATTCAATGGGAGATATATACGCCCACTAAATGCAGTCGAATGAAATGCAGGCTTTACCCCTCCGCCCTTCTGGATTACCTCCTCCGCCGTCCTCCCGTCACAAGGGGAAGACAGGGAAGTACAAAAAAAGACGCGTCTAAAAAGATGCGTCTTTTGTTTTTATTAAATTTCCATAATAATCGGCAAAATCATTGGGCGGCGGCGGGTGCGCTCGAAAATGTAGCGTCCCAGTGCATCACGCATGGCGGATTTTAAGCCGGACCATTCAGTGATGCCTTCGTCCTCGCAACGGGCCAGTGCTTCCTCCACCCGGGTACGGACCTCATCCATAAGCTGTTCGGATTCACGGACATAAACAAAGCCGCGGCTTACAATATCCGGTCCGGCCACCACAATGCCCTGCTCCTTGTCCATGGTAACCACGATGATAATAATACCATCCTGGGACAGCTGACGGCGATCGCGGAGAACGATGTTGCCGACGTCTCCCACCCCAAGGCCATCAACCAATATACGGCCGGAGGTAACCTTACCAACTACTGCCCCCTTATTCTTGGTAAATTCCAAAATCTGACCATTTTCGCCGATGAAGATATTTTCCTTCTTCATGCCCAGCTCCTGGGCCAGCTTGGCATGCTTTACCAAATGACGGTATTCGCCATGAACCGGTATAAAGAACTTCGGCCGTACCAGATTATGCATCAGCTTCAGCTCTTCCTGACTGGCATGCCCCGAGACGTGGATGCCATTTTCCCGGCCATATACCACATTGGCACCAAGCTTCAAAAGATTGTCGATGGTTCTTGATACCAGCTTTTCATTCCCCGGAATCGGCGTAGCAGAAATAATGATGGTATCTCCCGGCACAATTCCCACCTTGCGATGGTCTGACTGGGACATACGGGTCAAGGCTGACATAGGCTCGCCCTGGCTGCCGGTGGTAATAACCACCACCTGATTAGCCGGATAATTATTAATCTCATCAATATCAATAATAGTTCCCTCAGGGGCCGTAATATAACCCAGCTCCCGGGAAATATTAACAACGTTCACCATGCTGCGGCCTAAAACCGCCACCTTGCGCTTATAGGTAATGGCTGTATTGATAATCTGCTGAATTCGATGAACATTGGATGAAAATGTAGCTACGATAATACGTGAATTGGCATTATGAAATGCCTTGTCAAAGGATGCGCCCACCGTACTTTCACTTGGGGTATGCCCAAGCCGCTCAGCATTGGTACTGTCCGCCATCATTACCAGGACACCCTTGTTGCCCAGGTCGGAAAAGCGCCGGAAATCCGTCATTTTTCCATCAATAGGGGTATAATCCAGCTTGAAATCACCGGTATGGACAATAGTTCCAATAGGCGTAGTAACAGCCAGACCTACAGCATCAGGAATACTGTGGTTCACCCGAATAAAATTCACGTTAAAGGAGCCCGCCTTGATACTGTCCCCCTGCTTTACAGGGCGAAGCATATCATTGCTTACTCCATTTTCCTTCAGTCGTCCTTCAAGGATACCCAGGGTAAGTCTTGTACCGTACACTGGCGCATCTATCTGCTTCAGCACATAGGGCAACGCACCGATATGATCCTCATGTCCATGGGTCAACACAATCGCCTTAACGTGCTCCCGGTTTTCCACCAGAAAGGTAAAATCCGGAATAACCAGATCTATACCCAGCATCTCCTCATCAGGGAACATCAAACCGGCATCGATAAGCAGTATCTCTTCACCGTACCGCACCACTGTCATATTTTTGCCGATTTCACCCAGTCCGCCCAAAGGAATAATTTGTAATTTTTTCTCTTTTGGCAAAAATCACACCTCCATATTTAGTTAAAACAATATATTAGAAATCCGAACCGTTTTTAGCAGTTTCAAAAATCAACAACCTAAGATTAATAATCCGAACAGCTCATTACACTCCATTATAAAATACATTTTCCATTTTTGTAAAGCTTTAAATAAAAAAAGTGACTGCCGACAGCCACTTTTCATAACATTATTCATATATTTTTATTATGTTTTCCAGATGCTCCTTATAATCCACAGCCACCTGTGGTGGGCCTATCACCTGTATATCTTCCCCAAATCTGGCAAGCCAGCTGTAAAAATTAGTGGAAACATATAAGGTTGTGGTCAAATCAAAATGGTCATCATCCACCAGATTAATATCCACATCCTCCCCAAAACGGTCAATCATAATGGTAATCAGCTTGTTGTGGCAGCGCAGAACCACTGTCCGCTCATTGTCCTCATCCACCATCATGCTGAAGGACCGCTGGGAATACTTGGAAAGCAGCTCCTGCTCCGGCTTGCGGACAGCCGGCTCCCTGGAAACCACCAGGGTTGACCCATCTATCCGGTCAATGCGGAAGGTTTTGGTAACCGAGGTACTGCTCTCATAGCCCACCAAATAATAATGGTCCTCATTCCATACCAGAAAATATGGGCTGATATCATAAATTTTCCCATTATGACGCGGCTGAAGCTCTTTATTTATATTGTATTCGTTGTATTTGAATTGAACCCGCAATTTGCTGCCAATGGCCCTGGTAAGCTTATCAATTATCAAATTCACATTTCTGCTATAGGGCTTCACATTCCTGTTAATGTCCTTGTTCCACAAAAGCTCCCGGGCCTGATGCTTACTGCACAGCTTCTGCAGCTTTTCAATCAGGGCATTGGTTGCCTTGGTGGAGATAATCTTCGAGGCCGAAATGGCGTCCACCATCATTTTCAGCTCTGACAGCTCAAAAATGCGTTCCCCCATATAAAAGGAATTATTGGAGGATTTTATAATTACCACATCATAACCGGAGGCAATGAGCAAATCCACATCATCCTTGACGGTTTTGCGATTAACCTCCAAGCCCAGCTCCCGCATTTTGGCAATAATCTCATTGGTTGAAAGGGGATGCTCCTCATCCGTTTCCTCATTCAGCAGCTTTAACAGCTGAAGCATACGGGCCTTTTTGTTGCCCTTAAGCCCCTTTTGTACAGCATCAGCATCAATTATACCGTCATTTATATAATCATAGGCCACAAGCGTCACTCCCATCCCAAGCAGTCACAATAATCAACAATGGTAATAAAAACGACCAAAACCAAGTATCTATTTATTACCATATTATGACGCTTCCGTCAAGAAAAAAATGTAATTGATTACCGGATAATACCACAGGCCCAACGCATAAATCGATTGTGCAATCCAATTAATTAGTTAAATCAGCGACAAAAAATTATCCATCATAGTTCTGCCATGGGGAGTCAGGATAGATTCGGGATGAAACTGCATCCCGAAAACCGGATATGTTTTATGCCTAAGGCCCATAATGGTGCCATCTGCCAGCTCAGAGGTGACCTCCAGGCAATCAGGAAGGCCCTCCCGGGCCACAATAAGTGAATGATATCTGCCCACCTCCAGCTGTTGCGGCAAGCCCCTGTATAGCCCCGCCCCATTATGCTTGATAGGGGACGTTTTGCCATGACATATTTCACCGGCACCAATTACCCTGCCGCCAAACACCTCTCCTATGGCCTGATGACCAAGGCATATGCCAAGGATTGGCACCTGGCCCTTCATGGTATCTATCAACTCCTCTGTAATCCCGGCCTCCCGGGGGATACCCGGCCCCGGGGAAATAAGGATTCCCTCATAGCCCCTTTGGGCGATGGCCTTTACCGTAGTCATATCGTTGCGGATAACCTCCACCTCAGCCCCCAGGTCACACAGCAGCTGATACACATTGTAGGTGAAGGAATCATAGTTATCTAAAAGCAACAACATCATTCTCCACCTCCTCCACAACCTGGAACATGGCCTTGGATTTTTGCAATATTTCATTGTATTCAAGCTCCGCCCGGGAATCATAGACTATACCGGCCCCGGACTGTATAAAGGCATTGTCTCCATCTATGACCATTGTTCTCAGGGTAATACACATATCCATATTGCCGTTGAAATCCATGTAACCCACTGTTCCCGAATAGGCTCCCCGTTTCACCGGCTCCAGCTCCTGAATAATCTCCATGGCCCGCAGCTTGGGGGCACCACTTACCGTCCCTGCCGGGAAGCAGGCCTTAATAACGTCCATTGGCGTAAGACCCCTTTTCAAGGTACCCATAACCTCAGATACCATGTGCATTACATGGGAGAACCGCTCCACCTCCTGCAGCTTGGTTACTGTCACACTGCCGGGCTCACTGATACGGCCTATATCATTTCTGGCCAAATCCACCAGCATGGCATGCTCCGCCCGCTCCTTCACGTCAGCCTTCAGCTCCCTTTCCAGGGCCTGATCCTCCTCCTCAGAGGCCCCCCGGCGACGGGTTCCGGCAATAGGATAGGTATAGACCTGCTTTCCTGCCACCTTTACCAGCATCTCCGGGGAGGCGGCCACAAACTTTTTCCTGCCAAAATTCAGATAAAACATGTAGGGGGATGGATTGACCTGGCGGAGGCGGCGATAAAAGTGAAAGGCCGGCTTGGTAATCCTTTCCCGAAACTGCTTTGAAGGCACCACCTGAAAAATATCTCCTGCCACAATATAATCCTTGCACTTCTTGATGGCAGAGGCAAAATCAGCCGGCATCCTACCGTATTTCCCCAGGAAATCCACCTTGTCCCTGCGCTTTGCCGTCTTTACCTTTGGCGTCGTTATTGCTGCATACAGCTTTTCCTCCAGCTCCTTCATGCACTGCTCTGCCTTTTCGTAAACCTCCTCCACCTCCTGTCCATTGTTTACACTGGCCAGATAAATCAGCTGGGAGGCATTTTTCTGCTGGTCAAAGACCATAAGGATGCGGCAAATCATAAACTGGCCCAGCAGTTCCTCCTCCACCTGAACATTACGGACTCTGTCAAACACGGCAGATATTTCATAGTTGAAATATCCTACAGCACCACCATTGGCCAGAGGCAGCTGAAAATTGCCGATGGAGCTGTTCAGCCCGGCCATATACTTGTTGATGGCTGTTACCGGGTCACCGTCCACTGCCCGCATCTCGTCCTCCTCCTGAATCATAAGACGGTTTTTATACACCTGTAATTTGATAAACGGCTCTGCTCCTATAAAGGAAAAGCGGCCAAATTTTTGGTGAGCATCCACCGACTCCAGCAAAAAGCCCTTTTCCTCCCCCACCAGCTTGTAAAACATGGACACCGGCGTATCAAGGTCTGTGGAAATCGGCATACTTAGGGGCACTATATTGGCCTTTTTAGCTTTTTCCTTAAAATCCTCCAAGGAGGGTGTCAGCTTCATTCAATTCACCTTCTTATCCAAAGCGTGACGAATATCGCCAATGAGCTTACCGGCCTCAGCCAGCTTATTCTCCATTACCAGCTTTACCACAGCCGATCCCACAATAACGGCATCTGCCTTCCGGGCAGCCTCCACCGCTGCCTCAGGGGAGCCGATGCCAAAGCCCACGGCACATGGGGTATCCGTTTGCTTTTTAACGTGTTCAATGACCTTGTTAATCGGACTGTAATCAATTTTTCTGACACCGGTTACCCCATTGACCGAGACGCAATAAATAAAGCCGTCGGCCGTAGTACAGGTCTCACCTATGCGCTGGTCGGTGGTGCCCGGCGTAACGAATTCCACCAAATGAAGGCCCTGCTCTTTGCAAATCCCTTTCATATCCCCAGACTCCTCATGGGGCACATCAGGAACAATAAAGCCATCCAGACCGGCGGCTTTGGCGTCTGCCGCCAGCTTTTCAAAGCCATAATTAAGCATCACATTTATATAGCCCATACCCAAAATGGGTACCTGGGTAAACCTGCGAATTTCACGAACCAGCTCCAGCACCTTCTTCAGAGTCATGCCCTTCTGTATTGCCTCGTAGGAGGCTGACTGAATAACCGGGCCATCGGCCATCGGGTCAGAAAAGGGAATCCCCAGCTCTATTACATCTGCCCCGTTATCAACGGCTGTTTTCACTGCCTCAAGGGTGCCGTCAGCATCGGGAATACCCGCAGTGAGATAAATAACCAGGCCCTTTTTGTTTGCAGACTGAAGCTCACTAAATTTATCCTGTAAACGACTCATAATCAAATCTCCTCTCCCAATACCCTTGCCACCTGCTGTACATCCTTGTCTCCACGACCGGACAGGGTAACTACCACCACTTCCTCCTGCTTTGTCTTCGGCATGAGCTTTTCAAGATATGCCAAAGCGTGGGAGCTTTCCACAGCCGGGATTATCCCCTCCTCACGGCACAGGAGCTGGAAGGCAGCAATTGCCTCTTTATCGTTGATACCCACGTATGTCACCACGCCCTCATCATGGAACATGGCATGCTCCGGACCTACCCCCGGATAATCAAGGCCAGCGGAAATGGAATAAACCTCTATAACCTGACCATCCTCATCCTGGGCCAGATAGCTGGAGGCACCATGCAGGACCCCGGGACGGCTGGCAGGATTGGAAAGGGTCTGGGCATTGTCCCCTACAGCCGGGCCCCGGCCGGCAGCCTCCACCCCAAGCTTCTTTACAGACCCGTCATTTCTGAATTCATAGAAGGTACCAATGGCATTGGAGCCGCCGCCTACACAGGCTATTAGATAATCAAGGCGTCCCCCGGTCTCCTCCTTAAGCTGCTCCCTGATTTCCCTGCCAATAACAGACTGAAAATCGCGCACCATGGTGGGATACGGATGAGGCCCCACAGCCGACCCAATAATGTAATGGGTATCTTCAATATGGGCTGCCCAATAACGAATGGCCTCGCTGGTGGCATCCTTTAGGGTAGAGGTTCCGGTGGTAACGGGAACCACCTCAGCCCCCAGAAGCTTCATTCTGAACACATTCAGCCTCTGACGCTCCATGTCCACAGCCCCCATAAACACCTTGCACTCCATGCCGAAGAGCGCAGCCACTGTGGCAGTGGCCACACCATGCTGACCGGCACCGGTTTCCGCAATAACCCGTTTTTTCCCCATTCGCTTGGCCAGCAGCACCTGCCCCAGGGCATTGTTAATTTTATGGGCACCGGTGTGGAGCAAATCCTCCCTCTTTAAATATATCTTTGCCCCGCCATAATGCCTGGTAAGCTTCTCCGCATAATAGAGCAGGGTGGGACGCCCTGCATACTCCACATAGTATTTTCTCAGCTCTGCCAAGAATTCCGGATCCCTTTTATATTGTTCATAGGCTGCCTCCAGCTCTGTTAATACCGGCATTACAATTTCCGGCACATACTGACCGCCATATTTTCCAAATCTTCCCTTTGACATACTTTCTTCCTCCTACCAATTGCTTTTACATGCTATAATTCCATTATGTAAATTTTTCTATTATAACGCCATTGTTCAAATTTTTCTTCTTCAGAAGAAAAATCTTCCAATTAGCGTTTCAACGAGCTGGGAGATATGCTCGCCAGCTGTTGTAGTTTGTTTTCCCCCACCTAAAGAGGTGGGGGACATCTTAAAGCTCGTTATTGTAATAGGGCAAAATCCCGGGCAGCCTTTTCCACATCCTGGGCCATGGACAGGCCCTCACCTACCAAAATGCCATCTGCTCCCGCTTCCCGGAGCCTCTTTACCTCCTCCAGGGTATGAATACCGCTTTCGCTGATAACGGTCCGGTTATCCTCCACTAAGGGCAGCAGCTCCAGGGTATTTTCAATGGTGGTTTTGAACAGCTTCAAATTCCGGTTGTTGATACCTATAAACTTAGCAGGCGTTTTCATAGCCTTGGCCATATCCTCCCTGTCATGGACCTCCACCAGAGCATCCATACCCAGGCTCCAGGTCAGCCTCAGATAATCCTCCAGCTGCTTTTGGTCAAGTATCCGCGCTATAAGCAAAACCCCATCTGCCCCCAGCATTCTGGCCTCGTAAATCTGGTATTCATCAATAATAAAATCCTTGCGAAGAAGGGGTATTTTCACTGTTCTTCTGACCTCAGTCAGGTCTTCATTCCTGCCTAAAAAATGGGGATCCGTGTGTATGGACAGCATACTGGCCCCATTTTTTTCATACATCCTGGCCAGGTCCAAAACGGAATAGGGATGCTTGAATTTTCCCTTGGAGGGAGACTGCAGCTTGCACTCGGCTATCAGGCTCCACTTCCTATTCTGAAGCTGGGAGCACATGGCGAAGGTGCCCTTTTCCAGTCTATCCATCATCCTCTTAAGTGAAAGCTGCTGCTTGGCGGCTTCCACAATACTCCGCTTATTGGCAACAATTTCTGCTAAATAATCCCGCATGGCTCCACCACTTTCCTTCCTGCCGCCGATAAAAATTCTCTTATCAGCTCCGGCGACTTCCTTCCCGCTATTTCCATGGACCCGGAGGCATCTATACCATAGGGAGCAAATATCCTTATGGCGTCCTGTAACGTGTCCGCAGATATTCCGCCGGCTATTATATAGGGCTTTGTTAATCTCTTTATAGTACTGGCGGCCTCCCGCCATTTAAAGCTGATACCGCTGCCTCCCACAGCAGCCCTGCTGTAGCTGTCAATGAGAATGTAATCAGCAGGATAAGCCTCAGCCTGCTCCAGGGAAAAATCCTCACCGTAACGGAATGCTTTTATAATGGGCTTTTGTATTTTCTCAGCGTACTCCATGCTTTCATGTCCATGGAGCTGTACCATATCAAGACCGCAATACTCAGCCATTTCATTAACCTGGTCAAGGTTCTGATCCACAAACACTCCCACCTTTTTTGGCCCCTGCACTGTATTGCAGATATGCCTTACTGTATCCGGCGGACAATATCGTCTGAACCTGTCACTCATAATAAAGCCCATAAAATCCGCCGCTCCTGCCGCCCTGGCTGCCCTCATATCCCTTATGCCACATATCTTTACCTTTATCATATTGTTACCTCATCCCTCAGCCTTCGGCTGCCACCGACGGAGCCTTGCTCCTGATACCTTTACTTGCTCCTGGTCCCTGTAGTTCCTCCCCAAAGGGGAAGGCTAATTAAAAAAGCCCCATGTACAACCCTTTATGGTTATACATGGGGCGAAATGGTTTCGCTGTGCCACCCAATTTCAGTGATATTCTCCATGTAACAAAAAAACATTTTATCCCTTACCGAGATAAAATGTCTGCGCCACTGGTAATATCACCCTCTTAGGTACGGGAACAAGGTCCGATACCGCAGCCCAATAACGGTGGCAACCGTTCCAGCCTAATCACATACGACGCTTTCGGTGGACTCTCTTGGGACCATTCACTAACCGCTTTTCACAGGTCATTCCACCTCCGGACAACATCCGGTACCTGCTCGCTGGCAAAAGTTGGATCAGCTACTATTTCCCAATCAATGATTTGAATATTAAACTATCAACACCGCAATACTAACACAGATATCCTTGTGAGTCAATATTTTTTGTAAACTTTTTGATAAAATATTTATCTTATGTTAAAAAACTGTAAATCATATATATGGCCAGGCCCACAACAACGGCCAATACCATCAATGGAAGAGCCACAAATACAAGCCCGGCCAGCAGGAGAGCTGCTGCAACACCAAACAGCACCTTGGTAAGGGTTCCCCCGGAGGAGAACCGTATAATCCGGGGACCACCGGCCCCCCCAACCCGTTCATAGGAATTATAGCTATTCCCCCGATAGCTGTCTTCATTCTCATTGCTTTTTGCATCGATGGTTATGCCGTCATAAGCATTAATCTCCGATTTTTCCATAATACGCACATTCCCCTGCCCACAAGCCGGACAGGTACCATCCATATTAAGCTGGCTGCCGCACCTTTGACAATTCATAACCCGTCGCCCCTTTTTTCCTGCTCGCTCCTATATTACTTCCTTTGGCGTATGCGTTTTATTAACAACATATCATCCTTATCTCTGGTGCGCATCAGGTATTCACCAATAAATTTTCCCTTGATACGCAGTCCCGGAGCAATCTCGGACAGCGGTACCAAAACAAAGGCTCTGTCCAACATGTGTTTGTGGGGCAGGGTAAGCTCCGGCGTATCCATCTCCACCCCATCAATATATAAAAGGTCCAAATCGATGGTACGTGGCCCCCAGTGGGTGTGACGATCCCGCCCCAATTGCTGCTCGATATCCTGACACACCCGCAGCAGCTCCATGGGCTCCAGCTCAGTACTTACACGCAACGCACCATTAAAAAACAATGGCTGATCAGTCTTGCCCCATGGCGGTGTCTCATAAAATGATGATACACTTTCCAACTGAATTTTGTCTGAAGCCGCCAGCATTTTAATAGCCTTTCTGATGGTGGCCTCCTTATCCCCCATGTTGGAACCGATGCTGATGTAGCACTCATACCTATTCTTCATTTCACTCATTCCTTTACTTGCGCTTAATATAAAAACATAACTCCCTATGTATTAACAGCTTTCAATATATTCATTTCTCTGACGATGGATTTTTACCTTAACGTCATTAAACACGCCGGGGAGTGGAGCCCCGGGCTTATGAATGGTGACCTCCAGGCCTTCCACCAGGGAAAAATCCTGAAATACTGCCTGGGCAATTCTGTCCGCCAGGCATTCCAACAGCTTAACCGGAACACCCTCCACGATTTCCCTGACCCGGGCAAAAACCTCTGCATAATTTACAGTAGCCGCTAAATCATCGGTACAGCCTGGCCTATGCAAATCCAAAAACAAAACCAAATCCACAATAAAACGCTGTCCCAATCGCTGTTCCTCCGGCAGCACACCATGTCTGCCGTAGAATTCCAGCCCCTCCAGAAAAATACTGTCCGTCATACCCTTGCCTCCAAAACAGCATCCGTCATACGGCACATACGGGATATGGGCAAAACATCATGAACCCGCATTATTTCACATCCCTTCATTATTCCCATGACACAGGTGGCACCGGTAGCCTCCATCCGCTCCTCCACCGGCAAAGCCAGAGTCTGGCCGATAAAGCTTTTGCGGCTGGTTCCCAGCAGCAGCGGATAATCCTTACCGTCTATATATTTTATTTTCTCCAGGTGATTCATTACGTAGAGATTACCATCCACAGTTTTCCCGAAACCAATCCCCGGATCCAAAATGATTTTTCCTTCCTCTACACCGGCCTGTTTGGCGATTTTGATGCTGTCACGGAAAAAATCGGCCATAGCCTCCATAATATCGCCAGCATATTCACTGGAGCGACGATTGTGCATCACCACCACCGGCAAACCATATTTAGCGGCCACCTGGGCCATTTTGCCCGGCTCTGCTTCATATTGAAGGCCCCAAATATCATTGAGAATATGTACTCCCTTGGAGGCAGCATATTCAGCTGTAGCCGCTTTAAAAGTATCTATGGATACCGGCACAGGGCAAGCCTCCAGCAGGGGCTCCAAAAAAAGCTCCAGCCGCTCTATTTCCTCATCAGCTGACATGGGTACAAAGCCCGGACGGCTGGATTCGGCACCAATATCAATGATATCCGCCCCGGCAGCTGCCATTTCCCTCATGTGTTGCAGGGCATTATCCAACGTATTCCATTTACCGCCATCGGAAAATGAATCCGGGGTAACATTTAAAATCCCCATAATCAGTGTTCTTGAGCCAATCTCCAGGTGCTTACCATCGGGCCACTTATAAAATCTCTTACTCATTATTATCCCATCCCAACATATTCCAGGCCTGATGATAGCTTTCCTTGTCGCTCCTGAAGCAGCCCCTGGTGGAGGAGGTTATGGTCCTGGAGCCGTGGGCCATATCTCCCCGCATGATCATACAAAGCTGCTGAGCCTCCACGATAACCAGTACGCCATCGGCCTTCAGCCCACTTTCCACCGCCCGGGCAATTTCCTCAGTCATCCGCTCCTGAAGCTGGGGCCTATGGGAAATGATTTCCACCACTCTGGTAAACTTACTGAAACCGGCAATAGATCCCTCATGGGGCTTATAGGCAATGGAAACCCGCCCGAAGAAGGGTACCAAATGA
>NZ_CAMYWM010000055.1 GCF_947302755.1 uncultured Anaerovibrio sp. | reverse complement strand
ATATTAATTTCTTCATTCCTTGGTGCCTCCTGCCTCTTCTTCCTTCGGTGGTACAGCTACATACTCGATACACTTTGGATTGTTGCAGACCCATTTTGGCTCTGCCTCTGTACCATCGTTCCGCATTACTTTGTTACAATGCGGACACCGTTCTTTTACAATTCTTCCCATGTTTTTGCCTCCTTTTTAGTCAATGATTGCCTTTTTCTCTTCCGCATACCAGTCGGCAAGGTCTGCCATCTCGCTTCTAAGCTCTTCCTGCGTCTCGGTATCGTCCATCAATAAAGCGGTATTAAAATAGCCTTCAAGCTTGGCCTTTTCCTGCTGATACTCAGACTCAAGCCGTGCCAGCTTCTCATCTTTGGTCGGTGTGTATGGCGGTGCAGATACTGGCTTGCCATCAGATCCACGGACATAGCCGGTACCATTTGCACCTGTTCCCCGGTTGCCTACATAATAGGCATAGTCTTCAGCGCTGGTTTCGATGTAGCCACGGTCAGTATAGACCTTCTTTTCCTTCTTGTTTTTGAAGTGAATGCCGTCTACAACTGTAGCGACACGCTTTCCTTCCAAATCAAATTTACATAAATACATTTTTCAATCATCCTTTCTCTTAAGTAAGAATAAAAAAATTATTTAATCCCACCATATACAGTGGGGACATAATATAGCTCATACCAACCTCAATGCTATTGGCTTCCCGATAGCTTTTACTTCTAACTATTCTGCTTTTGTTATACCTGTCATGCCTAGAGAATCGGGCGATATTGGATATTACAGAATAGCTGGTACCATACGCCTAGGCTACCTCGATAGTTATTTCGAAAAAGGTACTGCTACAACTGGAGGCATAACGTACAATTGGTTTGCCATAGGTTATTAATATCCAATATCTAACCACATATAGTTGGTTGCGCTAGAACGATTCGTACATAATTTAAATCCACTTGTAGCCAAGTCGTATACTACACAGTTGATTGTACTATCGTAACCCATGTGGATAGCATTTACATACGTATTTTTTGAGGCGAATGCTATGGGTAATGTGATGGTTCCTTCTGTTGATAAGCCGTATTTTACTCCCCACTGTAGAATTAAGTGCCCAAACAGAGATCCCAGACAGATATACCCATTTGTACCCATGCTGTACCGGAGTCCTGCTGCTTCAAGTGCAAGTTTAAGCAACTTGGAAAAAACGCTGTCAGTGCTTACAGCAGATATCAGACGGGCCAATGTGGACCTCAGCAGATGGTTAACAACTGCTGTTCCAAAGGATGTCTTTGGATAGTCATTCTCGCAGACAGCCCGGCGGACTGTCCAGACCACGGTACCATCATTGATGGTAGTGCCTTCAGTTACTGGTGGAGTTATCACTGGTGCGGTAGCCCCGGTGGTACCGGCAGTCGTACACTCCAAAAAATACATGGCTGGCAAGTTTTCAAGCATGGCTGTATCACCAAGAACACATGCAGTGGAGCGCTTTGCAAGGCCCATGTAGCTATCCAGCATTTCGACATCAACCAGCCCTGCTGGGTCAATCCGTACTTCGATATTGGTTGCATTGGCCACGGCGATATTCATGGCATAGGTAGCAGATACCTGGGCCGCTGCTGTCGACGCTGGGAGCCATTCCGGCTGATTGTCGATGGTAATCATGTACAGGATTTCACCTGCAACAGGATCCTGCGCAAAGAGGCCCCATTCCCGGCACCAGAAGCCAGCCTGCAGCTGGGTGGAAAGTACGACGCCGGTTATTGTGGCGTGGTCCCCTTCTGATACTGCGGAGCTGATACCCAGTACCGCTTTAGCTCCTACTAAATCGGTCAAATTATCCACGGCATCCATACTTTCGGTGCCGTCGCCCAGCTTGATTTTGGTAAGGACCAGCGGGGTGGTCCCCGCCTCTACTTTTGCTTGTAATGTTCTTCCTGCGGCTGTTAATACGCCGCCTGACCAATTCGACATTCTCATTCCTCCGTTTCTTGTACTGTGAATTTTTTATGTCTTGTGAAGCCACCACCAAAGTACACTATTTTTTGCACTTCTTGGTTTGTTGGCGGTTCCAGTGATACCTCATATCTGATATGCTGGCTTATTGCACCACCGATATAGTACATGCCATTTTCTGTCTGGTCTGTAGGCTTAGCCGGATATAATGTAAAGCGTTTATGCTGGGATATCCCAGCCCCCACATATATCATGCTTCCCAGGTCTCTTATGAGGTTGTAGCCTAAATACACAGATTGCGGCTTTGGTACAATCTGGCCCATGACTATCAGCTCTTGTATAACGCTTGATGGTACGTTAAGGATTTGCACCTCAATGGTCATATCCTGATTGTCGACGATGCGGATGCGCTCCTGGAAAAGGTTCAGCCATATGTCTTCCAGGTCTTCTATGCCGCCCTTCCATAGATTTTTGGCTATGGTGGATTTTAGGAGTGTGCGGTAGCTTTCGTTGTCCAGGGTATTGCTGCCAGTAGTGATAAGCTCAAACGGCATTTTGCGGCTTTTGCCGACGTTATCGCCTAGGATATCCTCTTGTTTTCCCTCTGCAAGGTCCAAATCAAATTGATCATCAAGATACACTCCACAGCTGTAAATGTCGGTTGAATGTTTCAGCAGTGCAGTTACTGTGGCCATGTATTTGGGCTTCCCCCGGTGCTCACTGGTAATTAAATCCTGATATGCGCTTAGGAGTGACATGTTAGGTCACCTCCGTTACGGATACGGTGCCAACGCTTACTACTCCATCATATGGGATAGCTACATCTGTGGTGCCCTGGCTGCTGCCAGTTTCTCCCACGGTCAGTGTAGCTAATAAAAAAGCTGGCTGCTTTGGATTTTCCACCACGGAGGTTATGGCTGTCATTAAGCCAGTCAAATACACATCATCGCCTATGGAAAGGGACGACAGGTACGCCTCTACGGCTTCCTGTATGATGGTTAAAAGGTCGGCTGTATATCCGGTCCCTCGTCTTACTGTGATGGTAACGTCTATGGAATGATAAACTGGCCTGCTAAAGCGTATGGGCGTTGTTACGCCATCCTCATTGATGTAGTTATAAGTGGTGGTGCCGTAGGTTCCCCCTCCAGGGCCCTTGTGCAGATATATTGCCTCAGCGATATCTGCCTCCAGGCCGCCTTCCACCACGGCACATATACTGTGCGATGGTATACCGTTGGAGTCGGTTACGGCCGTGTCGTTGTCGTACACGTAGCTTCTGGACACACCACTAATGGCTTTTATGGCGGCTCTGGTGCCATCCAACATGTTCCGGCTTGGCAGAGCTACCGATATTGCCTGCCGCTCCCTCAGTTCCTCATCCAGTTCTATTGGCTGTCCTACCACGGCTGGCACTTCGTTTGTGACTGAAATCCACCCGGCCTGTGGCGTGTTTATCTTGGTAATTGTTCCTGGTACAGCTTCTACGGCTCCCAATGTGCTACATTGGGCTGTAACCTCCGTAGTGGCCCCTGTGAGGGTCGTATTGGCTGGCAGGTTCCATATGTTCCCGCTGTCGTCTTTGACGCTGCCTGCGGCGATTACGGTGCCCACAGTGCCTGTTAATGTCAGCACGCATGTAGAATAGCTGGCTGGCTTCCTGGCGATGCCGTTTAGTTTTACCAGGGAGGACAGGGCTGTTCCAACGGCTGTCTTTGGGCTGTGGTTATTATAAACAATTTGCAGCAGGAGCATTGTATCGTAGGTCTTGCTGGCGAATGCTGATATCATCTGGTAGTCCTGGGAGTCATTTTCCAGGTATAAATCATCGCCGTAAATATGGCGAAATTGCGCCAGCAGATCATTTCTGATATCAATGTATGAAGGTATGTGAAGTCCTGCCTCATCCACATACGGTGCGAAATAAGCCATATTACGCCTCCTCTGCCCTTAGCACTTCTTCCAATTCAAACGGGCCGTAGGTGCTCTGCACCGCTGCCCTTATCTTTAGCTCGCGGGTTTCGTTGTCCCATTCGTGGTCCATGTCCAATACGCTGATTACTTCGGAGGTCCCCGCTATCCTTTTGCGGATAAGCCGCAGGGCCTCCTCTATGTCCCGCTTGGCTATAATCTGCTGCCAGTACGGCACACCGTCCTTTATCTCCTCCCACCACTCATATATGAGCAATCGGAGCCGGGTGGCGCACGCCTGCTGGACAGCTTCGATATCTTGTTTGTAGGCTTGGCCGTTACGCATGACCATATCGCCGTTTTCGTCTAAAGCTCTATAGCGCATTACGACACACCTCCTGTGTTGCCGCCTCCAGGCTCTACGCCGGTGTGCGTATGGCCTAAAAAGACGCGGTCGTCTATTTTGGTGCCGCCATCAATGTTAACGCCTCCGGCACCGTGGATATTGATGGTGCTGCCGCTTATCTCTATATACGCGTCTCCTGCCGCGTTGCGCAGCTGGGCCGTGTCGGCTGAATAATCGGACACCACGGCTGGCTGGCTCCTAAATCCCACAAGAGCGAAGCCATCCGATAGGTCGTGCCGGCGCCTCTCTATCTGGTTTTGGACGCCTCCTGACTGCCACCAGGCGTCCATACAGCTGTCTCCAAATATCACCAGGCAATCATCCCCTGGCTGTATTGGGAGGGTGAGGCAATACCCGCCGCCTGAATACACAAAAAAAGGCACATCCAGCAGCTCCGGTATTTCTATCCATGATAGGTTCCCTTTACCGTCGTTCATGCGCTCTCTTATTGCCGGCTGGCATGTCAGTGTCTGTCTTTGGTAGTCGACGCTCCTGACTATGGCGGGGCAGGCCACACGGAGGTCTATCCCATAGGCATCCATATTTCTGAGCCTTTGCTCCATTTTGTTCATGGTTCTTGTGAATATGTTTAGCATGGCTCCTCCTTCCTATGCCTGCACAGACTGGTCGGCTTGTGATATGGCCGTAAAGAGGCCCGATCTACCATTTCGGCTCAGTCCTACTATCTCTGTTGACCATTCGTCTCCCCAGGTGTCACCCTGGTAAGTCACACTAAGGGCTGCATATTCGCCATCTTCATCAAACATTGTCTTTTGATTTTTCTGTTCGTTGCTGGCCTTTTCGGTGCCATTGGTGCCCTGTGATGTCTTCATTTGTGGGTCAATGTTTATCAAGGTGCGCTGTATAATCTCGTTGTTGATTTTGACCAGGGTCCACGGTTTAATTCGCGGATCCAGCAAGGTTTTAATAATAATACCGTTGTCCGTGTATTTCGGCGTACCTACCAGCCCGCTTTCCGGTGCTACTTCTATGCACATATTTTCCGGTATTTCGTCGTTTAGGCCATGCATGGACACCTTTTCGCCGCTGTTAAGCTCGAAAAAAGCATTATTATGTATGGCTATGTCTCTTAAATACTTGAATGGTTTACCAAAGAAAATTTTACCCCGGGGGAGCGGCTGGTCAGGGATATTCTCGCTGATTTCGTCTACCTCTATCGGGGTGTCGGCCTGCTTGCAGGCTTCTTCGGCTCTCTGTCTGGCAGTGCTGTTGGCTGCCACAGAGGACCGGATAAAATTCCATGAAAATTCCTTTATGGCGTGGGCTGCTAATATCTCCAGCTTATAATTGATGCCGTCTTCCCGGTTCCGTATAACCTGTACAATATCGCCCGTAAAAATTTCTCCATATTGGCCCTGCTCATACCCGGCAAAAATGGAAATTTGAAAGCCTTCCTCTATAATTCCTTTTTCTGTCTCTGCCGTAAGGTTATAAATAACCAGGGTCCCTATTGTAATAAAGCTATTGACGTCTTTTTTGACGTTAAAAATGCAGCGAAGGTCGGACACATCGATGGCTGTATCGTTCTCAGTGTCCCGCTCCTTTTCGCCGTTTTCGTTCTCTTTGTATGCTGGTTTATAAATCTGTATCAGCCATTTTCTGCCGTACAGAATACCCATAGCTTCTGCTGTTTGTTCCTGCTGCTTTTCTTCCTCAGCCATTATTCATCACCTGCCCATACAAGCACCCATTCGCTATCCAGGGTATTGTAATTTGGAAATTGAGCCGTTATCTGGGTCTTTGGCATGATGTAGGCATGGCCTATATCCATGTATTGAAATTGCTCCAGGATGTCCTGCGCCGGTATGAGCGGGTACGATGATAAAATATTCTTATCGTCTTTATCCACGAACACATACCAAATGCTGGCCACCTCGTTATACTGCATGGTAAATCTAAGTGTTACATTGCGCTTGGTGGTCAGTGGAATAGTGCAGGAGTAGGAATGATTCGGTATTGCTATCATTGGTACAATTGATGTCATTTATCATACCTCCTACGCGCCCAGGGCTCCTGACACGCCTTTTCCAAGTGCTTTTAGCGCAGTGTCGTTATTAAGATTCTGCACCGGTTGCTGTGCTCCCTGGGTTGCCTCTTTGGTTACAGCTGGCCGGGCCGCGGTTTTAACCTCTGCAACATTTGCAAAAAGAATTTGCTTTAAATGCACAGAGCATTTCAGCGCGTTCAGTGTCTGGTAATCGTCCGGTGCGCTCAAATCCTCAATAATCATATTCTCGTAGGTTTGCAGTCTGGTTACCACCGTCAAAGGTTGGCGGTCCAGCTGCATTGCTTTTAGGGCCTTCCATGCGTTAATGCTGCGGCCTTCTCCTATGGTTGATATGCTGGATGGCCCGTCTACCTCGCTTTTCAACCAGTCAAAAAGGCCACCGTAGTTCTTCTTCATATCGTCCCCAAGAATGCCGGATGATATTATCTTGTCCGCACTCATGGCAATGGACACCGCCTTTTGCACACCGCCACCCAGCATGTTGCCTACGCCCTGCAAAAGGAAGGAGCCAAGGTTATCATTTGCCTGTCCAAAAAGGCCCGTATTGGCCGTGTCCGTCATCATAATGTCTATAGTCAGCTCTGCCGGCTCTATAATGGCATGGTCGGTCATGGTCACGCCGGTCTGCACCGGGTATTGCGTGGTCCTGACATGCGAGCTGTGGTCGGTCCTTAATATACCATCAAAGGCCATGCCTCCAATGGTCCAATTTTTCCCTTGAAATATAAAATTCTGCAGGCCGGAAAATCCCGTAATAAAACTAAGGATATTGTAATTGCCTGTCATTTGGCCCAGTATCCTTCCCCATTGCATCCAGTCTGGCTTTTGCGTTGGGTTATTGATAACATCAGCCAAATAATACACACCATCGAGGGATAGTCCCCTATCTACGCCCATGGTTGCCTCCTTCCTTTATACGAATGCCGGACCGCCTGAGCCACTATAAATGTTCCGCTCTTGGAATGCCGCGCGGCTCTCCAGGCTTTTTACCACTGTATCAGCTGCCATCTGAGCCACATCAGCATTAGTTTTACCTTCTCCGCTTATAGTAAGGTCTATATTTACGTTGTTGGTGACGTTAGCTGTATGGCTGTAGTTGGTTCCTGCGTAGTCTCGATAGCTCCCAGCTCCGCCAGCTACTAGGTTAGTAACCAAATCCATGTTTGCCGTCGGTAGGCTTTGTCGCAGCTCGCGCATGAAAGCCATCATTCCAGATAGCCCCCATTGGCTGGAGCTGTCTTGGCTATCTACAAATCCTGTAGACATCGGTTGTAGCACACCATCTTTTTTGGCTTCAGTGGTTTGGCCATTACCAAAGATTTCTTTTCCTATTTCTTTTCCGATTTCTTTCGCGCGTTGCGCTATGGCTCCTATTGGGTTTAGATCCAGTATATCTTTTGCGGCTTCAATGGTTCCGTTTTCAGCAGTCGTTTCTGCTGCGGCTCCGATGACATCACCTGTTACCGGCACCACGTTTCCTGGCATTTCAGAGGCAATATCGGCAGCTCTTTGTACTACAGATTGTTGTTGTTCTGCTGGGTAGATTACGATATCGTAGTGCCCTCTGTCTACCTCGTGGACCATTTGACCACCGTATTTTTCTACCATACCCTGCAGGATATCGTAGGCTTTGCTTCCTTCAGGTATCTTGCTGTCGTCAATATCAACCTTGTATCCTGTCTCATGCGAATATGGGCCATCTTCGTGGCCATATTCACTGCCTTCGGCGGCACCAGTTATGACTCCTATGGTTCCAGATCTGTTAAGAGCTGGCCCTAGCTCATTCATGAAATCAACGACTTCCGGTTTCCAGCCTTGTACGTTGGTTGCAGTGCTATCCCACGGAGCGTCCATGCCTTCTTTTGATGACCAAATCCTCCAAAACCGATTATCAAATGGTTTACCGGATGGAGTATATCCGTAAGTTGTGTTAGATTCATATTGGTCTCGATAGCGCATAACCTTTTTAATGTGATTTTTGGGCTCATCTGGTAGGTAGTTTTCCCAATCATCGCCGTATTCTTCGATCACATCATCTACATTACCGGAACCCCAGTTATAAGCCGCTATGGCTTTTCGCGCATCGCCGTTGTAATATTCCAACATTTGATTAAGATATCGCGCTCCACCATCAATGTTTTGTTCTGCGTCGTATGGGTTTACTCCTAAATCTGCAGCGGTTTCCGGCATAAGTTGCATTAACCCAATGGCCCCCGCGTCAGATCGTGCGTTTTCGTCACCACCTGATTCCGCCATCATGAGAGCTCTTAATGTATTTGCACTCACCCTGTCGTTTTTTGCGGCCGCTGCCTGGATATAATTTTCCCATTTTTGTTCCGTTGGTGTAAGGCCAGACGTCTGTCCACCTTTTTTACCTTTTGTATCTTCTTTAAGGATATCCCAGACAGCTTTCAGATCTTTAGGGTTCTTAAGAAACTGCGCCAAAGCCCTGGCAAATTTTCCCAATTTATCTAAGCTGTCGCTTATACGTTCACTTAGTTTTTTAAAGAAAGTATGAATAAACTGGTTATTTTTAAGTAAATTAAATAAATCTCTCCATTCTCTAAAGTTATCTCTAAGTGCCGCCGTAAGACGTTTTGTAATTTTATTCAGTCCGGTCATGACTGTCAGAATAAGCCGCAGCACATCCCGGAGGGCGTACAATATACTAGTGTCTCTTATTTCGTTATTCAGCCCGGGGAAAATTTCATTTGAAAGTTTAAATACGGCGTCTATCAGCTCCAGGAATGCATCGGTTAAATCCATGCATGATTTTAAGAAGTCCCGCATTTCCTTGGTTTTCATCAATTCCCGGACCAAATCCTGCACAAATTTTATGACTGTTTCTATCGTGTGCCACAAAGATACAAGGCGTTTCCAGATTGAACCAAATATGCTTTTAACTGTCTTAAATGTATCAGCGTGTTTCAGGTGCTCTGCCGCCAGTGCTCCTATGGTGGATATTACCTCCCAGGTAACCTTGACGGTATCAGCCAAAACCTCCCCTACTTCTTTTGCCCCTTGCAGAAAGCTGTCAAGTAATCCTTGACCGCTGGTCTCCCCCCATTCTTTTATGCTGGTGACCACTTCGCTTATCCACTTGGCGGCGTCCTTGGCGTAGCCTACCACCATATCCCAGTATGGCTCTGCTTCCTTTTTCAGGGTTTCGTACCATTGGCTGGCCGTTTCCAGGTATTCATTGAGCTTATCCCAATATGGCCCCAGGGCGGCGTTCTTGCCTTCCATGTAGCCGTAGTAGTCGTCTATCAGCAACAGCAGGGTGCTTAGAAGCATAATGCTTCGCCCTAGCGGCCCTGCGCTCAGTGCCACGTTGATGGCTGTTATGGCGGCTATGGCTATTTTGGCTCCCTTGGGGAAGCTATCCCAGAGGTCCTTCAGGTGCTTGCCAACATCAAAAATAAATTCCAGAAAATGACGGCCCACTTCGATTACGTAGTAAATCCCGCGGGCCACCTTTTCTGTCCATACGCTCATGTTCTTGATGACCATGTCGTTAAATGACTTGAATTTTTCCTGGATATCGGCCAGCGGCTTCTGGAGGTATTTCATCAAGTAGTAGCCTACCCAATTAAGGGCATAGCTGGCCTCCTGCTTTAAGCGGGTGAATTCAAAGATTAAATCCCTGAAATCCTTCATGGTCTCCTTGAAATCGCCGCCTACTTTCATCTGGGAACCGTCGGCTGTGAGCTTGGTAAAGCGGCCCAAAAGCTCCGGGGTGAGTGCTATGTCGTTTATGCTCTCTCCCAGCGCGTCTGTGGCCTTTTTCATGCGCCATGCTGCGTCTTCACTCATCATCATGGAGCGGGCGTATTTCTGCATGGCCAGGTCCTGGTTGGCGGTCGCTTTCATAAGGCCAAGGGCTGAGGCTGTAACGCCGGCAATAGCGGAGGCTATAATGGTCTGGGCCTTCACAAAATTGCGAGCCATACCGGAGGTCACCCGCTCGATATTGGCTCCTGTCTCCCTTATGGTATGGTCAGCCTGCTGGAAGCCTGGCCTGTCAATTTGCACACCAAGGCTTACCAAGTATGATTGTATGATGTTACCTATCATGGCATTCCTGCCTCCTGTCTGCGTCTAGCGGCCTCCTCGGCCCGGTATTTGTTCTCAGCCTCTACGGCCATAATCTCATGAATGTCTAATAAATCATCAAGGGTATAAGTTCCGTCCCACAATTCGTGCTGCTGCCAACGTCCGGCTATGACCGGCGCATATAGCCAGGGGTTTAGGTTGGCATATTCGATGGGATCATATCCTTGAAACTGTCGGCTAAGTCCTTCAAGCCGTTTTCGGTAAAAAAACCGGATACATTGAAGAGCAGGGCATGAAGGGTAAGCACGAGCACCAGCATTGTGTCGCGTTCAATGCCCAGCACTCCCCAGGAGCCGTTGCTGTTTAAAATTGGCTGCTCATGGCCACCCTTCATTACTTCCTTGACAACGCTGAGGCAGTCGCGCTGGAATGCGAAGAATTCGCCCTTAGTCATAAGAGCGCGGCCCTGTGGCAGCATTGCCTCCGGGTTGTTGCCTTCTGCCTTCAATACGGACATTACCTTTTCCTCGACGCCCATTGGCATCATCTTTTCAAAAAGTGTAAAAGCAATGTATGAGCCGGTGAATGCATCAAATTTGCCGATCTTAAATGTTCTATCTTTGATGGTGACGGTTTTCTCGTTTTCGCGTGCCATGGTTTTTTTCTCCTTTTAGTGCATAAAAAATAATGTAAAGGCACACCTAACATGTGCCTTTACCCTCCCATTTTCCCGACATCAAGAAACTTAGTGTGTGCCGGTGAGCTGAATGCGCTGGATATCAGCAAAAAGCAGAGTCCAGGCCACACGCTGGCCCTGGCTCTGGAATGGCTCGTCCGGCTCTTTGATGAATGCACCACCGGTGCAATAGAAAGATTTTCCCATCTTGGGAGCTTCAATGGTGCAGGAAATCTGCGCCCATTCGCTGGTGTCTGCCTGCCACAGGTAGTTAAACATGCCCTGCAAAAATTCATGCAGGGAGCTGGTCTGCTGTGCGTTAATGGCCACGGAGCCGTTATTGCCAGCGATTTTGGAGGTCATAATGGAACCATCAGCGGCCACATCATGCACAGAGCGGTCTGTGGCCTTTGTAATGGTCATATCACCGATACCCTCGCCCTGGATGGAATAGCTTCCATAATTTGGATGGGAGATGGTTGCGGTTACGTCGGTAAAGCTATATGTACTCTGATTGGCGAATAACTGCAAATCAAAGGCAAAATCAAGAATATTTTTCTTCTTTGGCATTATCCCTTTCCTCCTTCCCTTTACCGGTTCACGTCAACCTGTACGGTTACGTGGTGGATTGCGCCGGCGAGCTTCAAGGACACATAGATTGGTGGTGCCTTGCGTGCGTCGCGGTCTGCCTGGGTCTGGTCATTGATTGGCTCGCTCTGGATAATATATCCGCGTGGCAGGGTGGCCCCGTAAGCAAGGCCAAGTATATCATTAGACTTCCACACACCCGCTGCAATAAAGCCGATAAGGTTGAGACGCTCGCACTCGTCCTTAATGGCATTTTTAATGCGGTTCATGCCAGCCTCGGTCTGAGGTAGCTTATTGTTGGCCACCAAGAGGTCCATGATGGCCAGCTGTGCGTCGTTTTTGAATTTATCCAAGTAGATGATTTCGTCGAACCAGGAACCATCAAACATCTTACCTTCCTCGAAAATGTTGTAATAGGTGCCGCGGTTAATGTACACATTACCGTTGAAGCTCTTTAGTGCGTTCACCATATTGGTGGTGAAGTTCTGCACGTAGTTTTCTGCCTCTACGCCTACCTCGGTCTTGTATGCAAGGGTGTATGCGCTGCCGGCGGTGCCGGTCATGGCACCCATGGCCCATCCTACAGTAGCTGCGATAGCGTCCTGATGAGACGTCGAATACTGGCCGATGGTGCGGCGATAATTGAGGGCCTGCAGCTGGCTAAAAATACCACCGTCCTGTGGGTCATACACTGCGCTGGATGCGGTAGTGAACCCAAATATGGAGTCTGGGGTACAGCTTTCGGTGTAGGCTGCAATCTCCAAGATTTGCGCATCGGTCAGGGCTCCGCAGTACATACCCACATACCACTCGCCGTCTGCCTGGCGGCAAGCTGTAAAGGATTCCACTGGAGTCTCTGCTCTGGTGGTGCTGCTGATCGCAGTCCCGGCTGTAATCGCAATGGTTCCGGTTACGGTCATTGCGCCAGGGGTATTGCCGCCTGCTGGCACCTTTTCTGTAATGGTGATTTTGTCACCGTCTACGGTTACGCTGTAGATATCGCTTATGGCTGTCTTTCCTGCCAGTGCCACGGCCAAATTGCCAGCGGTGGCTGCGATGGTCTCACCTACAGCAAAGTCTGTCCCAGCGGTCAAGGTTACGCCACCAAAGGTCACAGTATCTTCGTCGGCTGCGTTGGTGGTGACAGTGTAGGTGTTCTGGCCTGCTACCTTGATGGTGCTGGTCTTACCTACCATAAACTGCTTAGGGGTCTTCTGCTGGCCCATGATCAGTTGAGCCGCCTTTACCAAGCGGTCATTGGCAGCAAAGCCTGCCTCCAGCATAGAATTTACGCTGTCGTAGGTTACTACGCGTGCGTTGTTGAAATCTGCCACATTTCCAACATCACCAATCAGTAAGGCAGTATCAAACGCCTTACGTGGTGCGGAAATGGTGGACAGATTGACGATAATGTTTACCACTGGATTAAGTGGCAGCACATTTTTTAATGCCATGTCTCTTTTCCTCCTTGTTGTTATCTTAAAGCCTCAGCTCGGATATATACGTGTTCTATCGCGCCTACATCCTGCTTGCTGAGGTATTCCTCATTAAAGGTCAGGGTAATGTCCCAGCGCTCCCACCACTGGCCAGCAAATATTTCATTGGCCTGTATTGGCACCGGCATTTCTGGGACCAAATAAAAGCCCTTCTTAGCCATCAGCATTTGCACCTCTGGCAAAAACACACCATCCTTCATGGCGGTTACGACGTCAAAGGCGTGGGGGCCATATGCCTGGGTTTTAAGGTCCCACACGCGGGTCCGCATAGCGTTCCGCATTACAGTCCCCTGCTCCGTCCTGTAGACGCTGTCTCTCTGTTTCGAGTAGTCATCATCTCTAGGCGTTGCATTTAAAAAGACGACGTTATCGCTGATTGTAAAATCAGGCGCGCCGCCTTTGGGGTACATCTTGCGGATCCATTTATCTGGGTTATCCGTGATAATGTCCTTTAATATTAATTTTGCCATGCTCCAAAAAGCATTTTTGACTTCCGGTAGGGTGTTGCTATGGCTGCTCATTTTCTACACCTCCCTGTAAGTCTCCGATTGCTTTCCAGAAACCATTGGCTGAATAATCCCACACATGCAGGAGCTTGTACCGGTTCCCATTCCACACGATGGTGTCGCTGGTGTTCTCCGTGTCGGTTATCACCAGTTCCACCTCGTTGGTATAAAAGGTCTTGGTGCCGTGTTTCCTGTCTCCAATGTCGAGCATTTCCACATCTTTGGGAGAAGAAGGAGCCACAATACCCGTTACCGTCACCGGCGTTACCAGGGAGACTATTTCTCCTTCCACCCATGTGTCCTGGTGCTTTTCGACAGTGAAGGTCGTACAGAAATCTGTATCATATGTCATCTCTGCGAGGTTTATGTTGGTCATGGCTCTCACCTCTCTCTTATGACGTGGGTTATCGCTTTCCTCATTTCCCCGGTATCAATAAGCGGGGAGTCAGATCCTTTGGCTCTTATCGTGGCGGGCGCATTAGGTGGCCACCCATTCTCCGGGTTCTCAAACCATTTTTTGGCTGCGTTTTCGGCCACCTGGCCTGCCCTGTCTAGATATAGGTCACGCTTATCCTCATCGCCTTTTATGGCGGCAACGGACGCCTGGGCCAGTTGGTTACCTATCCTCTCCTTGTTGGCTTCAACAGATGGCTCCAGCACCGGTCTGGGTGGAACATGCCACAAGGCTGAGCCATGGCTTTCCAGATAGAGGCTGTGGGCCTCGCTGTACTTCTTTCCGGCTTCTATGTGCTGCTGCATTTCTGCGCGCATTTCAGCCTGCCTTACACCGTGGCTCTGGATATACAGAAGTTCTGCATTGTTGATGTTGTCGTCTGACTGGGTCTCCCTGCTGGAGTTCTCTGCCGGTATTCCTACCAGCACTTCTTTTTTGGCTACGGGCAGGACAGCATTCAGCATGCTTCCTTTTCCGCTTCGGATAGTCCTTGCGGTAAGTGTTACCATACGACCATCCCTCCCATGGAATAAACACGCGCCATTGTAATAAACTGCTGCCCGAAGGCGGTCAGTTTGTAGGTTCCCCAGCCTGCGAATTCCTGCCCTTGAATGATTGAAAAATCATAACTTATGGACAGGTCTCCGGCTGACTTGCTTGCTACCATTCCTTTGGCAAGGCCCGCATTAACAATCTTACCTACAGGGTCATCGGGGCTGGCCATGGTCTGTAGGTAAAGGGTCAGAAAATGTGCAATAAAAAGGCCCATACAAAGCTCCCAGGCGTCATGGTAGCGTGCCTTGGATATGCTTGCATTGGCCATCTTTACCCATGCCTCCAGCACGACGGTCGGAATAATGGGCTGCATTGTTTTCGGATCCTTTTTGCCAAATTGCGGGTATGCCTCCAGGAAGTCCTCTGATGTGTATGGGGGATTTCCCCCGGTGCGGATGTTGGATGCACCCGCGATTATCCCGAACACATCCACATTGTTGTACATCATTTCTTTGCTTCTTTCTTTCCAGGTCCCTTCTTGGGCTTCTCCTTTGCCTCTACGGAGGTCTCCTCCTTGGGCAGCTCAGGGGCCTTAACGATTACCTGGTCGGATACCACCAGCACACCATCTTTAACGGCCCATGCGTACATC
>NZ_CAMYWM010000054.1 GCF_947302755.1 uncultured Anaerovibrio sp. | reverse complement strand
TGTCCAACGGTGGTAATGAGGGTCGTATCACCAGCAACATTATTCTGCAGAATATCCTGCTGCTGGCCGTTAACCGAACCCCGATGAATACGGCCAAGGATAACATGAAGACTTCTCAGCCCTCCAATGGTGACGTAAGCAGCAAGGATAGCAAGGATAAGGATGATAAAAGCAGCGATTCCTTCAAATCGGGCCAAGCTGCTTCCACGTCAGCCAATAAGACAGCCCTGGCCACCGCTACCCTGGCTGTATCGCCACGGGATGCCATGGAGCTGATTGCTGCAGTTCAATCCGGCACCGTGTATCTGGTGCTGCGGCCATATAAGCCGAGAGATACCTTTACTACTACCACTGAATATTCCAAGGTAACCAACAAGGCTGCCACACAACAGAGTCCGCCTGCTCCGGCCGCCACTCAGCCAGCACCGGCACCGACCCCGTCGGCACCTGCAGCCCCGGCCTACGGCGGCAGTGTGGAAGTAATCCGTGGAACCAGCCTATCCAGAGAAGGAGCCTAAACAATGAGCAAAATGATACACCTTTGGCAACTTCATATATCTATGACTCTTACAGCCCTGCTGCTGTTTCTGTCCACCTCCCTGGCCAATGCCTACGTGCAGCCGATTTGGCTGGAGGTAAATCAGTCATACCTATATAATGCCTCAACAACCGCTGATATTATTCGTGTAGCCGTGGTAAATCCGGCTATTGCCGACGTAAATGTCATCAATAATCGAACCTTGGACATCCTTGGTTTATCACCCGGTTCCACCAGTCTCACCGTATGGACCGATGACGGTATGCGCCAGGAATTTGTGGTAAACGTGTCCAAAAAGGATTCCAATATGGCCCGTGCCATACAAAAATCCATAAAAATCCCTGGCGTAAATGTGGAAAAGGTGGGAGATAAAATTCTCCTCAGCGGTATTGTGGAAAATCAATATGAAAAGCAGCAGGCTGAAAGTGTGGCCACCCTCTTTGTGGAGAAGCCGGAAAATGTCATTAACCTGCTGGAAATGAAAAATCCTACCCAGATTAATCTGGCAGCTATGGTAATCGATATCACCAATGCTGATGCCCAGGATCTGGGTATTATGACCGGCTCCAGCGGTACAGTCCGGAATGAAGCAGGTGATTTCAGCGGAATAACCTTTGGCAGCTTTTACGGCGGCCAGGACTTCAAGGATTTTGGGGGCCGGATATACAACAACATCAATTTCAAGCTCAGTGCTTTGATAAAGCAGGGCAAGGCCCGTATTCTGTCCCGGCCAAATGTAACGGCCATGAGCGGTGAGGAGGCAGAAATCCTCATCGGTGGCGAGATTCCTCTTCCATCTGCCAACAAAAATGGTGATATTTCCGTTACATGGCGTGAATATGGTATAAAGCTTCATATCCTGCCTACCGCCACCTCGGACAACAAAATAACCACCAATGTCAAGGCTGAAATCAGTCATCTGGACAGCGGCAATGCAGTGACCACCACTGCCGGTACCATTCCCTCCCTGCTTTCCCGTAAAGCATCCACCGTCATTACCATTCCTGACGGTGAAACCATGTCCATCGGCGGACTCATGAATAACAGCGAAGCTAAAAACATAAATAAGATACCACTTCTGAGCTCCATTCCAATTATTGGCGAATTCTTCAAATACACCACTACCTCACAGGATCGCCACGAATTGGTAATCCTCCTTACCCCGACCATTGTCACCAATGAGGACCCGGTACAGGCCTCTGAACGGCTGATTAAGGCCGTAGAGGATGCCCGTAAGGAATATGCGGCTATGAACTCGGTAACCGCCAACGATTTGGAAATAACCAAAAAATCAGATCAGTATGAGGAGTATGAGGCAGATGGTAAGTCTGCCCCTTTGCCAGGCAGTGATATTTCTAAAAAAAATTGATGTAAAGGTCCGGTGATGAGCATATGGCTGATGAACACATAAATGGTGTCATTATCACCTTTTTTAGTACGGCTTCCGCTGTGGGTAAAACTCTAATAAGCATCAATATGGCCTCTGAGCTGGCCCGGGAGGGCTATAGTGTTTGTCTGGCTGATTTTGATTTGCAGTTTGGCGACATCCGAAATTATCTGCGGCTTGAGCCTGAATATACTATCACCGATTTATGTGACAGTATACAGGCCGACTCAAGCCGTCCACTGACTCCCTTGTTGACCAATTATTCCTATAAGGGAGTAACCTTTCAGGTAATACCCAATCCCAGCCGCCTGGAGGAGGCGTATAACCTGAACCCCGACACCATTATTGAAATTCTGAAAAACCTGCGCAAGCAATATGACTATATAATTGTGGATACCACCTCCATGTTCAGCGTACTGAATTTAGCTTTGCTGGATATCAGTACAATCGTTACCTTCCTGGGTATCGTGGACTTTATTCCTACCATCAAAAACATGAAGATAGGCAATGACACCCTGCGCACCCTGAACTACGATTCCAATAAAATTCGCCTGGTGCTGAACCGCAGTGATTCAAAAACCCATATCCAGCTAAAGGATGTGGTGGACATATTGGGAGAGGATTTTTATCACATTCTCCACAATGATTTTATTTCTGCCAGCGAATCCATTACCACCGGTGTTCCCCTGGTGCTTAACGGTCAGGACAGTGAGCTGACCCAGGAGCTGCGGGCATTGGTGGCCCGTTATACCAACAAGGGATATCAGCCCAGCAGCAAACCAGCCCAACAAAAAGCCGGCTCCTGGCTGTCCAAACTTTTTAGATAGGAGAGCGTTCTACAATGATAAACAACAATGTCATGCTGGTTGAAGGCAACCGCCTGTTTTTGGAGCAGCTGTCCAATGTAATCAAGGAAACAGAATCCGTTACCCTGGTGGCCCGCTTTAGGGATGCCAAGGATGCTCTGGGACAGGGCATGGTATTTACCCCAAATATTATTCTGTTGGATGCAGACACTCCCAATATAATGAATCTTTTGGCCGAATTTCGCCGGGTATATCCCCATGCGGATATTATCTGTACCGGTGAAAAATGGTCAGCAGAAAGCTCCAGCCTATATGTGAACGCCGGAGCGAAATGCTTCCTGGTAAAGCCCTTCTCCAGTGAAGAATTATTGGATGCCATATATTCCATCAATAAAAATGTATCCGCCTCCAATAATGCCAAAATTGTGACCTTCTTCAGTCCCAAGGGCAAAAGTGGGAAAACCACCCTTATTGCCAATCTGGCCATGGCCATTTCCCGCACGGCCAATGCCACCGTGGGCATAATTGATGCTGATTTGCAATTTGGCGATATGGCCTTTTTCTTTAACCTGAAGCCGCAAAGTACCATCGTGGAGGCTGCCCGGGATACGGATTTTCTATCGCCGGTAACCCTTAATACCTACTTTGTATCCGTGGACAAAAATGTATCTGTCCTGTGCGGTACCAAGAACCCCAGCTTCATCGACAAGGTGAGCATTTCCTCCTTGGAGGCCATTATAAATATGGCCAGGTCTATGTTCCAATACGTATTAATCGACGTGCCGGCGGGATTTAATCCTACCTCCATTGCCGCAGCCGAAAACTCTGATATCACCTTTGTTGTTTCCATGCTGAATGGTGGCTATGAGGTACAGCATATTCAGCGGGCCTTGGATATTTTCACCACCTGGCCTGACTACCAAAGGCGGGTAAAGGTTATTCTCACCCGGGTGGAGCCCTGCACCGAAAAATCCCAACAGGAAATGCAGGAGGCCATTGGCTATCCCGTGGCGGGAATTATTCCCAATGCCTATCTTGATGTGGCCACCGCCGCTGATGATGGACGTATGGCCCTGGATCTAAAGCCGAATAGCACCCTCAGCCAGCAAATAACCTTACTTGCTGAGCTATTAACCACGAATTAACAGGATAACGACCATGTTTAAAATAGCTATCGCTTTGGTTGCTTCCCTGGTACTGTTCAGCATCATAATGCTGGGACTGATCATAGGACGCAAAAACAAGGAACAACAGAATATCAAGGACCGTATGGCTGATATAGCTGATTATAAGCCAAATCAGGAAAAAGAAAAATCAAAGCAGATAAAGGAGACCCTGGTAAATCTCTTCCATCGATCCGGCAATTTGGTGCAGAGCCTTAAGACAAGCAATCGATTTGACGTAATGATGCAGCAGGCTGACTGGCCCATTACCGGACCGGAATTTCAGATCATCCTCCTTGGCTTGGGGATAATCTTTGCCCTGTTTTTTTATCTCCTTACCCTGCAGCTGCTCAACGCCGTTTTAGGCCTTGTCTTTGGTGCCCTGATTGGTTGGATGACCCTGAGAATTCGCATTCAGCGGCGCCAGGCGGCCTTTTCCAATCAGATCAGCGATATGCTGAAGATGGTTTCCGATGCCATGCGGGCTGGCTTTAGCTTTATGCAGGCCCTGGAGCATATTGCCAGGGAAATGGATGCCCCGGTGAGCCGGGAGGTTCAAAAGGTCATGCGGGAAACCAATCTCCGGGTGCCCCTGGAAACCGCCTTGGAAAACATGAGTCAGCGGGTTCAGAGCAAGGATTTTGACCTGGTCATCACCGCTGTACTCATTCAACGTCAGGTGGGCGGCAATCTCTCCCAGATTTTGGATACCATCAGTGACACCGTCAATGACCGGCTGAGAATGCGGCAGGAAATAAAGACCCTGACAGCCCAGGGACGGCTGTCCGGCGTTATATTGGCCCTGCTGCCCGTTGCTTTGGCTTTTTTACTGAACGTCCTCAATCCTGAATACCTTCGTCCTTTATTTGATGAAGAAATAGGACATTTGGCCATAGGTGCAGCAATTATTTTGGAAATTATTGGTTTTTTTGTTATTAAACGGATTGTAAATATCGATATATAGGTAAACAAGGGTGAAATAAAAATTAGCTAATTTTTTACTGGAAAAAAGTACTATACTGACGTATAATACACACAAAGAAATTTATTTTATCTCAGCTGTAATCTGTTCACTGGTTACTACCATAAACAGATTTAGTAATACTTTTTTCTATACTTAAAAGGGAGGAATTTCAAATGAAAATTATGCGTTATTTAGAACAAAAGGGCCAGGGTATGGTGGAGTATGCTCTCATTCTTGCATTTGTAGTTGCTGTTGCAGTAGCTCTTACTGGTGAGGGAGGTATTCGTGAGGCTATTCAGACTACCTTTACTAATGTTACCCATACTCTTAACGATGCCAATGATGCTGCTCAGCAGGGCGGCGGTGACGACTAATAACCTGTGGTATGCTGTAGGTACTCCAACAGCGGTGGATCGCTGATGAGATACCCTGTTATGGAGTCTTAGAACGACTAGTTTTACAATAAGGGGGCAGAATTATGAAATTCCAGAGAGGGCAATCCATTGTGGAATTTGCATTGGTTCTGCCCCTATTTCTTTTACTTGTTGCCGGCATAGTCTATGTGGGCTTTGCCCTTTCTGATTATCTTACCCTTAGCAGTACTACCCGAAGTATTGCCCATGAAGCATCTCTGACCCGCAATGAAAATAATCGGCGGGAGATCGTAAAACGCCAGATAAGGAATGTGGACCTGAGGAGTGGTCTCTTTATCTGGAATCCGGACCGCAACGGCGGAAGCAACAATGATTATTTAAGAGTAACTACTGATGTTGCAAATAACAGTGTGATTGTAATATCCCATGCGGATTATAATACAGATTCTTTTATAGGCAGGCTGATGAGCGGCTTTGGCTCAAATACTGACCTAGACGGACTAAATATACCATACATCATGTACTGCCCATCAGAGGATGATTAGGCAGTATTTGTTATGTAATGAAGTGGAGTGAGGGTAGCTTGTCACTTTTAGAGCGGTTAGGCCGTCCCAATCAACGAAATATCCAGGTAAGAATATTTGCCTCCCTTTCCGTTGAGCAGGTGGACGAATCATATCAGGAAATAAAGTTAAAAATCCATCATCGCATTGTAGAGGACATGACTCCGGAGGAGCAACGGATTTTGTCTGCCAAGCAGCAGGATGCGCTGGAGGTTGAGCATATCATTGATTCCTACGTCCAGAAGGTAATGGACGAAAATCCCTTTGCTATTCCCCGAGGGGAACGGAGCAGGGTTGTCAGCGACCTCCGGGATGAAATGCTGGGCCTTGGCCCAATAGAGGGGCTCCTGAAGGACGAAACCGTCACTGAAGTAATGGTTAATGGTCCCAAGCAGATATTTGTGGAACGCATGGGCAAGCTAATGCTTACCGATATCTGCTTCCACGATGATGAGCACCTGATGAATATTATCGAGCGGATTTTATCCCCTTTGGGCCGTCGCATTGACGAGTCCTCACCATTGGTGGATGCTCGGTTGAGTGATGGTTCACGTGTTAATATCATCATTCCGCCATTGTCCTTGGTAGGGCCTGCCCTTACTATACGTAAGTTCTCTAAAAAACCCTTGACCTTTGATAAGCTGATTAGCTTTGGTACTATGGACAGGCGTATGGCCCGATTTTTGCAGGCCTGTGTCAATGCCAAGATAAATATTCTGGTATCCGGTGGTACCGGCTCCGGTAAAACCACGACTCTTAATGCCCTGTCCTCCTTTATTCCCAGCAACGAGCGTATTATTACCATCGAGGATGCGGCTGAGCTGCGGCTTCAGCAGCCCCATGTGGTAACTTTGGAATCCCGTCCCCCCAACATTGAGGGAAAGGGCGAAATTACCATTCGCGATTTGGTACGCAACGCTCTGCGTATGCGGCCTGACCGCATAGTGGTAGGGGAGGTTCGTTCCGGTGAGGCTTTGGATATGCTCCAGGCCATGAATACAGGTCATGACGGTTCATTGACCACCGCCCACGCCAACAGTCCCCGGGACGCCCTGAGCCGACTGGAAACCATGGTGCTGATGGCAGGCTTTGATTTGCCGGTAAAGGCCATCAGAGAACAGATTTCATCGGCCATTGACCTTATATTGCACCAATCCCGTATCCGGGATGGCAGCCGTAAGGTTACCCATATTACAGAGGTACAGCACCTGGAGGGTGATACCATTACCACACAGGATTTGTTCTATTATCAAATGACTGGCGTGGATGAAAATGGCAAGGCCGTTGGCCGCTTTGTATCCACCGGTCTGCTGCCTGGCTTTATGGAAAAATTCCAGGTGAATGGTATCGAAATGCCAGAGGAAATGTTTAATAACGCGGCTGATGACGGAGGAATGTTCTGATGTCCTTAATTCTGCTTTTTTCCATGTCTGTCGGCATACTATTTTTTTTGGTGCTGTTTGTCGTTATAAAGCACTATGTAGTTCCCAAGTCTACCTATCAAAAGCGTATCAGCTCCATTCATCAGCTGAATACCGTAGACGCCAGCCGGGCCATGAATAGCCTGGCAACGGCCCGTGGGACTGCCCAGAATATGGATGACCAATCCTTCCACAACCGGGTAATAAAGCCCTTGATTGAGTATTTGGAAAGGCATTTTCTGGAGCTTACGCCGGCGGCCCTCGCCGAGACTATCCAGCACAAGATAATAGTCGCCGGGCTTAAGAATAAGCTGTCTGTAGGCGGCTTTTCCATGATTATGACTATATTCATTGGTTTTATGACCTATTTTGCCCACCGATATACTGCGACTCACACCCTGGCTCCTGTACAGGTGGCCATGTGCCTGCTGTTAGGTGCCATTTTAGGCGGTGCTATGCCGATGGTAATGCTAAACTCCGCTATTTCCCGGCGAAAAGAAAGAATGCTCCGCCAGCTGCCGGAGCTGCTGGATCTGATGTGTGTCAGTGTACAGGCTGGCCTCACCTTTGAAGCCGCCATACGAAAAATCATCCAGCGAACCACAGGGGATCTCATTGACGAATTTAGTGTTGCCATGGATGATATGAAAATGGGTATGCCGCGGCGTCAGGCCCTGCGCAGTATGGCCAACCGTTGTGATTTGCAGGAGCTTTCCCTGTTTGTTACCTCCCTGATACAGTCGGAACGGTTGGGAACCAGTATTGGCGGTACCTTGACCATTCAGGCCAACAATATGCGGGAACGTCGTCGACAGGCTGTAAAGGCTGAGGCCCTAAAGGCCCCCATAAAGATTCTCTTTCCCTTGGTGCTGTTTATTTTCCCCGCCCTGTTTGTGGTGATATTGATGCCGGTGGTGCTTGCCCTGATTAAGCATTTCTGAGTATAGATTGGAGGGAAATAGATACGCAGCAGGTAAATTTGATTTTGAATTCGGCCCCTGATACTAAATTAAAAATTCAGGTGGCCGATAATTTTTTAAGGCGATTTTTAGGGCTTATGGGGCGCAGGGAGCTGCCTCCCGGAACCGGACTGCTCATTACGCCCTGTAACAGCATTCACATGATGTTTATGCGCTTTCCCATTGATGTAATCTTTTACGACAAGGATTACCAGGTGGTGAAGACAGCTGCAGACCTTAAGCCATGGCTGGGCATGAGTATTGCCATAGGAGCCATTGGGGCCATCGAGCTTCCTGCTGGTACACTTCGCTCCCTGGGAGCTAAATCCCTTACCAGCATACGAATAGAGCCTGTACCAGGATGATATCTCATCTTGGTACAGGCTCTTTAATTTACCCTAGTTCATCATACTGCTTATGTCCACTCAATTTCCTTGTCATCCACCAGAATAACCGTGGGATTGCCCGGAGCATCACCTGGTGAACCAGAACCTGGTGAACCAGAATATGAGCGTGTATAATTCTTTTGAGCATAATAGCCCTGGCTTTGCAAATTGATATCCTTAGCCGCTACAATACTGCCATAAAACATGTGGCGATTGTCATTTACAAATACTGACCCAAAGGGAGAATATATATCTCCCGTAAAGGTACCGCCATTACAATTCATCGTTACCCGATTTGTACCGGTATATACCAGTACTATCGGCCGTCCATCGGTCATATTGGCGGAGGTGTTGAAGTTATTGATATTATCACAAATAATATACAATGGCTTACTCGCATCCCCGCTGATGGCTCTGTTAAGGTCTATATTTAGGTTACTGATATTATAATAAATCACATCAACACCCTTATCACTTAGCTTGTTTAAGGTGTCGCTATTAAGATTTTGCATATTATTATCAGTTATTTTAATTTTATTTTTGGCCTCCGTATTACCATCCATCATTTTCTGTATTTCATCTCTGGAAGCCACCTCAGCCGCCTTCATAATGTTCTCAATCTCATCATGATAATATTTTTCTATAGCAGCTTGATTTATGCTGCTGTCGTATTGAGGAGAAACCACATTACCATCGTCAATGGCCTGGTTAACTGTGGGACGGCTATTTCCATTTTCCCCAAAGGCCTTACTGGACAGATAAACATTTTTATTGGCTTTATCATAACCATTCTTATCACCAATAACAATAGAACCATCATAGGTGGAGCAGTTATTTTTATCCTGCTTAATATTATGATTATCCGGATTCTGGATTGAGTTAATGGATTCAAGGCCCTTGCCTGCGGTAAACAGATGATCAAACATATTATTACCGCCACCGCCAGAACCGCCACCGCCAGAACCGCCACCGCCAGAACCGGCACCACCGGCACTGTTATTTGGCTTTACCTTGGCACAGCCTACGGCAGATATTTCCGTATCCTCCCCGATTGTTGGAAAATAGCGCAGGAAATACAAAGGAACCCGTTCCGTTAAAATAACCCGGTAGTAGATAATGCCCTCATCATCACCTGGCTTGGCCTGGGGGGGTCTCCCCCCCAGTTCATCAGCATGGGGATGATTTTTTTCCTTATATTTATTAGCAGCCTCATCGGCCATTGGATGGTCTTCACATGTTTCATCATATTGTATAAAAGCATAACCACCGGCCAGAGCCGCCGCATCCGCCGCATTTTGCAGCCGGGAATAGTGAGCATATAAATTGCCAAAATCAACGACCAAGCCCGTAAAGGCCATTATAAGGGGAATCAATAGCGCAAAAAGGGTAAATATCGCTCCCCGTTGATTTTTCATCATAATCCACACCCCCTTAAAAATATAGGGAAAAACAACAAAAAACACATTTGTCTTATAAGTATATTATACCAAATCTCCGATAAATCAACTAATTATTAGTGAATATTTTTTTTAACTAAATCTAAAAACTCATCATATGGTTTTTTTGTCTAAAATAGAGTATGATATAGCGTGTAATATTGTTTGTTACTTAGGAGGTTCCATCGTGCGTATCGTTGTAGTAGGGGCCGGAAAGCTGGGTTATTCCATAGCTGAACGCCTTTCACAGGAAGAATATGACGTAATTGTGGTGGATAATGACAGCTCCCGGCTGGAAACCATTCAGGCCAGTCTGGACGTACTGGCCATTGAGGCCAACGGCTCCAGCCCTATTACCATGAATAATGATGATATTCGTGGAGCCGATGTACTGATAGCCGTTACCGCCACCGATGAGGTAAATATGGTATCCTGTATTCTGGCCAAAAAACACGGCATCAAACGGACCATTGCCCGGATACGGGATATGCAGTTTATGTCCGAGGCCAAGGAATATCTGAAGTCCAACTTCGATATAGACCTGATGCTAAATCCGGAGCTGATTATGTCCATGGAAATCAATCGCATTCTCATGGTACCGGCGGCCCTTAATATCGAGGATTTTGCCGATGGTCAGGTACGTCTTTTTGAAACCAAAATAAAGAAAAAATCCCCTCTGGCCAATATAAAGCTGAAGGATTTGGATATGCCCAACACCATTATGGCCGCCATGATTTTCCGGGGCCAGCGCATGATTCTGCCCCATGGCGAAGACGCCTTTCTGTCCGGTGACAATGCCTACTTTATCGGCCTTACCCATGACATTGATAAGTTCAGCAAAAATCTGGTGGCCCGCAACGCCTCCAAGCTGAACAAGGTGACCATTGTGGGGGCAGGCCGTATGGGCCGGTTTGTGGCTACCATGCTGGACAAGCAAAATGTACGGGTTAAGATTTTTGATACCAACAAGGACCGCTGCCGTCTGGTGGCCTCTATGTTCAAAAATCACGGCAAGGCCATATGGGCTGATGCCGCCGATACAAGTAAAATGCTGGAGGAGGGCATAAACGAGGCCGATGCCCTTATATGCCTCACCGATGATGATAAGCTGAACTTCCTGCTGGCTCTGCTGGGCAAGCATCACGGGGTCAAAAAGACCATCATCCGCCAGGCCAAAACCGACTACAAGTCCATTTTGGCAGAATTGGGGGTGGATATTTCCCTGTCCTCCAGAATTTTGGCTACCAATGAGGTGCTGGCCTTCGTCCGGGGGAATTCGGCGGTATCCCTGCTGCAGGATGCCCGGGCTGAGGTTACGGAGGTTACCATCCAGGATGGCTGCAGCGTCTGCAATAAAAAGCTGATGGAGGCCAAGCTGCCAAAGTCCTGTCTGCTGTGTGCCTACGTCAAGGATGATGTGGTGGAAATTCCAAATGGTAATACAGTATTGGCCGCCGGCGGCCGGGCAATTATTATCACGGAAAAACAGGCCACCACAAAGGTATTAAAATATTTCTATAATTAACAAGTCACTGCCTGGGGGCAGTGCTGTAAGGATAAACAAATGGATAAGCTAATCCTATTTTTAATGGCCAGGGCCCTGCTGCTGTGCTCCGGCTTTATGTCAGTGCCCTTTGCCTACAGCATTTATCTCGGTCATGATTATATGACAGGCGTCTTTGGGCAATCTATATGTATTACCCTGCTGCTGGCGATACTTTTAATGAAAAAATCCACTAATCCACCGGAGTCGTTGTCAGTGTATGGTGGGGCTGTTTTTTTGTGCGCAATTTGGGTAACAGTGGCCCTGTGCGGTGGCCTGCCCTATTATTTCAGCAATAATCTGGGGCCAATTGATGCCTTTGTGGAAAGCATGTCAGGCTTTACCACCACCGGCTATACCAATATTATTTCCCTGCGGGAGCCTACCCTGATTCTGTGGCGCAGTATGACCCAATGGATTGGTGGAGGCATGATTCTCATGTTTATCGCCACGGTGCTTCCCGCCATTACCGGCATGTTCGGTATCAGCTTTGCCATGCCGGTGGCCCTGAAAACCGGTATATTGACCATACACCGCCTCAAAAATAACACCCGGCGTCTGTTTATTTTGTACGCTATTTTATCCCTTGTTGGGGTGCTGTTTTTCAGCGTTGCGGGACTTGGCAGCTACGATGCCATTAATTTTGCCATGGTAACCATTTCCACCGGTGGCTGCTATTTTTCCGATAATTATCTGTACAATAATGTATGGTTCGCCTCAGCCGCCATTTTGGGCCTTATTGCCGCCGGAGGCAATGTTATCATTTATTGGCAGGCCATTAAGCGTCGCCAGTATTCCATGCTGAAACGCACCATACACAATTCCGAATTTCACATCTTTGTTCTTATCATATTAATCATCGGCCTTGTTTGCGGCCTGCACCTGTACAGCAATAATTATTACACCCTGTCAGACAGCCTGCTCTACGGCTTTTTCTCTGTGGCCCTTTACGCCGGTACCACCGGAGCCCCGCCGGTGGAGGTGCTGACCTGGACCGACTTCGATAAAATGCTGCTGATTGTGGTGGCATCCATCGGGGGCTGTATCGGTTCCCTGGCCGGTGGCTTCAAAATCCTTCGCCTGATGATTCTCTTTAAGTCCTGCGCCAACGAAATGACCAGAACTATTCATCCGGATATTATTATGACTATGAAAATAGATGGTGACATTGTTCCCTCCAAGGTTATAAACCGTATTCTGGGCTTTTTCTTTATGGTAATTATCACCATTGCTATTTCCATTTTGGTTATTTCCGCCGCCGGCCTTGATATGCAGCAATCCATGGATATTGTCCTGGCCTGTATTACCAGTACGGGGCCCATCATGCTGTTTCATACCAGTCACAGTGAAATTTTGGCCCTGCCGGTGGCTGTAAAGCTATTTTGTTGTTTCCTGATGATTTTGGGCAAGCTGGATATTTTTGCCTTTTTAATCGTCCTTTGGGGCAGCCGTCAGCAGCTGCTTCACAAGCAATGGTAAGGGAGGTGCATCATGAGTTATCCGGTTATATATTATATGCTGAGCCGTCTTATGTTTGCCATGTCCGTTACCCTGCTTATTCCCTTTTTTACAGCCATCCAGCTAAAGGAAAACAACGAATTGGATTTTTTGGCCGCCATAGTGTGCAGCCTTTGCCTATCAGTTTTTTTCAGCAATCGGGGAAAAATTACCACCAAGGATATAAGCATCCGTGAAGGCATTGCCATTACCGGCCTTAGCTGGCTCTTTGCCTCCATAATTGCCTCGCTGCCCTTTTTGGCCGGTCATTATATGCCGGTGGTTGATTGCCTTTTTGAAGGGGTATCGGGCATTACCGGCAGCGGAGCCTCTGTAGTAAAAAATATCCCCGACCTGCCCACCAGTATCATGCTGTGGCGCAGTCTCACCCATTGGCTGGGCGGCCTGGGTATTATCGTTATTTTTATCGCCATAGTACCCCAGACCGGTACCAAGAGCCTGAAAATGTTTGAGGTGGAAACCACCGGCCCCACTGAAACCAGGCCCTTGCCCCGGTTTCAGGATACGGCCCACGCATTGCTGATGGTGTATATTTTTCTTACATTTATTCTTACGGCCTTGTTGCTGCTATGCGGCTTCAGCTTTTCCGATGCAGTGAATAATGCCATGTCCGCCATTGCCACCGGTGGTTTTTCCACCAAAAATGAAAGCATTGGCTACTTTGATAATCTGCCGGCGGAAATCGTCCTGACCATTGCCATGCTGGTGGGGGGGGGAAACTTTTCCCTCTATCTTATTGCCTGGAAGCAGGGCTACCACAAAATCATAAGGGACTCGGAATTTCTGGCCTATGTGGCCCTCTTTGGTACATTGTCCCTTGCCATTACCGTAAACCTGTTTGCCGCCATGGATATGAATCTCTTTGAGGCCCTGCGCTATGCCACCTTCCAGACTGCGGCAACCATCAGCACCACCGGCTTTGCCAATAGTGACTTTGACAGCTGGCCCGCCTTCTCCAAATATTGCCTGCTGATAGTCATGATCACCGGTGGCTGTGCCGGCTCCACCTCAGGGGGAATGAAAATAGCCCGCTTCATTATGATGTTCAAGCTGCTCCATTTTATTATTCTGGAAAAGCTCCACCCAAATCAGATTATTCACGTAAAATATGATACGGTGGAACGTATGGATACATTGATAAACAAGGTGGGACGCTTTTTCTTCCTCTATGTTTTTCTGGCTCTCCTGGGGGCCCTGATATTTACTATTGAAGGACTGCCTATTATGGATGCCATTGTCTTGGGCTTTTCCGCCATAGGAAATGCCGGGGTGGCCTTTGGTGCCGCCAACGATTTCAGCACCCTTAATGACATGACCAAATACATATGCTGCGGCCTGATGGTTATCGGCCGACTGGAAATTTTCCTGTTTTTGGTAATGCTGAAGCCCTCCTTCTGGCAAAAGGGAGCCAGCTGGTAAATAAACAAAAAATGCCCCTGCTCTGGAGCTGAATCCTTGGCAAAGCCAAGACAGAACGCTCAAAGCAGGGGCTTTATCATTTTACATCACTTATCAAAGAACTCATTCTCTACCGCCATGCAGAGCAGGTGGTAAACCGGTAAATGAAGCTCCTGAATCTTATAGGTTTCCATTTCAGGAACGCAAATGGCAATGTCACAAATCCCCTTCAGCTTGCATTCCCTGCCGCCCAAAAGACCGATGGTTTTAATACCCTTTACTCTGGCCATTTGCACGGCATAAATTACATTGGCAGAATTACCGGATGTGCTTATACCAATAAGTACATCCTCTTTTTTTCCAAGCCCCAACACCTGCTGGGCCATGGCCAAATCCGGAGCCTGGTCATTGGCAAAGGCACTGTTCAGGGCCACGGCATTCATTAAAGACACAGCCGGCAATGCTCCCTGAAGATTATCCCGCAGATAATCCGCCTCATTAGGGCATACTTCCTTCATGCTGGCATACAAAACATCATCAATGGGACGCTTCAAAATAAAGCCCTTCATCAGCTCACCCACAATATGCTCTGCATCAGAGGCACTGCCACCGTTACCGCAGGCAATAACCTTGCCGCCACTGCTGTAGGAAGCGCATATAGCCTCCACAGCCTCCTGAATAGAGCTGCGGCACACCTCCAGCACCGGATAACGATTGATTAAATCATCAATCATATTTAAAGTAGTGTTTTTCATAGTTTGTCACCTCATTAATGAAATTCTATATACATGTATTGGCTGTGAAAGTATATGCGGAACGCTCGCGCTCTCTAGTTTACCTAGTGGTACTAAGCTCATTCGGCGCCATAGGCTTGAATTCACTAAGTACCAAGGTAAAATATGTCCGCATATATCTATAATGGTACCAAGAATTTAGACCAGTACTTTATTTTTTAAGTGTGCATGAT